>NZ_CP053097.1:600000-779550 GCF_013008815.1 Mycoplasma miroungirhinis
AGATTGACAATGAAATGTTAGATAAATTAGGAATAAGTCAATTAGAAGGTGCAACAAAAATTCATAATATTTTACAAAATGGTATTGCAGTAGCTCATAATGCTGCTTTTGACATAGCACATGTTAGAGAATTATTTAAAAAACATAATCTCCCTGAATTAGATATCATCGCTTTAGATACATTAAATATTGCCAAAATACTATTTCCTCAAAACATCCGTTTTAAATTATCTTATGTAGCAAAAAAATTAGATGTTTTTTATGACGATGATAAAGCGCACCGTGCAGACCAAGATGCAAAAGTACTAAGTGATGTTTGAATCAAAATGATTTTAAAACTAGAAAGAGATTTAAAAATTACTCATTCAAGTGAATTAAGAACATATATTGATAGTTCATATTATGCTAAAAAAATTCCTTATGAAATTCGTATTTTAGCTAAAAATCAAGCAGGTTTAAAACAATTATTTAAAATTTTTTCACAAGCTTCAACTGATAATTACAACTCAGGAGCAAGAATTTTTATCGAAGATCTTAAAAATTCTAATGATTTATTAATAGGTACTTCTACTCATAATTCATATTTCTGAAATGCTGTATTTAGTGCAACATCAAAAGAAGTTGAAGAACTAATACAAAAATATGATTATATTGAATTTGCTCCTTTAAGTACTTATAATTACCAAATTCAAAGAGATCAAATTACCGATAAACAATTAAAAGAAGCATATAAATGAGTAATTGAATTAGCAAAAAAATACAAAAAAATTCCAGTAGCTGTAAGTGATTGTCGCTATATTGATCCAATACAAAAATTAGCTCATCAAGTCTATATTTTTGCTGACCAAGTAAATGCTAAAAAACATTGATTATTTAACTATAAAACAAGAGATATTCATTCTTATCCAACATTAGATTTTAAAACTACAAAGCAAATGTTAGAGGAATTTAGTTTTTTAGAAGATAAACAAATAATTGAAGATTTAGTAATAAATAATACTCATTTAATTGCTCAACAAATTGAAAATATTCAAGTTATTAAAGACAAACTATATGTACCTAATTTTGATAATAGTCCTGAAAAATTAAAAGAAATTGTGTATGAAACAGCGTATAAAAGATATGGTAATCCTTTACCTGAAGTCATCGAAACAAGAATTAAAAAAGAACTTAATCCTATTATTGAATATGGTTATAGTGTTATTTATTGAATAAGTCATAAGCTAATTAAACAAGCAGAAGATGATGGTTGATTAGTAGGAAGCCGTGGTTCAGTTGGTTCAAGTATTGTAGCAAATTTAAGTGGTATAACTGAAGTTAATCCTTTACCTCCACATTATTTATGTCCAAAATGTAAATTTTTAGAAATGTTTGAAACAACTGCAGAATTATCATGTGGTTGAGATTTACCAGATAAAAATTGTCCACATTGTAATGAATTATTAATAAAAGACGGACATTCAATTCCATTTGAAACATTTCTTGGTTTTAATGCTGATAAAGTTCCTGATATTGATTTAAACTTCTCAGGTGAATATCAAAATACAATACATAATACAGTAAAAGAAATGTTTGGTGAAAAACATACATATAGAGCAGGTACTGTTTTAAAAGTAAAAGAAAAAACTGGTTATGGATTTGCTAAAAAATATGATGAATTAATTAATGCTGGACAACAAAGATTTTCAAATCAATTTTTAGATTTTTTAGGAAACCAATGTACAAACGTAAAAAGAACAACTGGACAACATCCAGGAGGAATTATTATCATTCCTAAAGAATTTGATGTAGAAGACTTTACACCTGTTGTATATCCTGCTAATGATGATCAAAATGAGTGAAAAACTACACATTTTGACTTTAAATCTATTCATGATAATGTCTTAAAACTTGATTTACTAGGAAAAGATGATCCTACAACAATAAAAATGTTAGAAAATTTAACAAACGTTAAATATGATAGTATTCCTAAATCAGATTCTAAAGTTTTATCTTTATTTAATTCCACAGAAGCTCTAAATATTACACCTGATCAAATCAATGAAAGAACTGGGGTAAAAGGAATACCTGAATTTGGAACACGTTTTGTTAGAGGTATGTTAAAAACTTATAAAGCAACTTCATTTGCTGATTTAATTAGTTTAAGTGGACTAAGTCATGGAACTAATGTTTGATCTGGTAATGCTGAAGAATTAATTAAAACCAAGAACTTAAAATTAAATCAACTAGTGTGCTGTCGTGATGATATTATGGCTTATTTAATGAGAAATAATGTTGAACCTCTTTCAAGTTTCAAAATAATGGAAAAAGTTCGTAAAGGTAAGGGAATAACTGATGAAGAAGAAAAAATGCTTTTAGATCATAATATTCCTTCATGATATATTGAATCAATGAAAAAAATTGAGTATATGTTTCCCAAAGCTCATGCCACTGCTTATGTAATTATGGCCTGAAGAATTGCTTGATACAAAATTTATTATCCACTAGAATACTATGCAAGTTATTTTACAACCAGAGCAAGTACATTTGAAATTGAATCAATGACCAAAGGTAAAGATGTAATTGATAAAAGAATTATAGAAATGAATAAAAATACTTATAAATTAACTTCTAAAGAACAAGCAGCATTGCCTGAACTAGAAATAGCTCAAGAATTATATGCAAGAGGTTTTAAGATATTACCTGTTTCGATTGAAAAATCACAAACAAGTGAATGAATAATAGATTATAAAGAAAATGCTTTAATACCTCCATTTACAACAATAGATTCAATGGGAATATCAGTAGCTCAAAGTATAGTTGAAGCAAGAAATAAATATCCTATTCTTAGTGTTGAAGATTTAATGACAAGGACAAAAGTTAATTCTAGAATCCAAACCACTATGAAAAATTTAGGAATTTTAGATAATTTACCTGAAGATAATAGAATAAGTTTATTTGATTAAATTGGTAAAAAATACCAATTTTTTTAATAAAAAAGAAAGCCTAAACTTTCTTTAGATAATTATTTTTTCTTGTAGCTTTGAACAAAAAAGTTGAGTATAATGTTTAAAAGTATTCAACATCCCACATAAATAAATGAACCTCATCATTGAATATTTTGTCCAAATAAGATAATGAATTCTTGAGTTGTATTAGTTTGTCCAAAACCAAGATTTTGTAGTGCAAAATGTTTAATTAAGTTACTTATTTGAGTAGAAGGGATTAAACTAGAAATTTCTGCTACTTCTCTAGGAAAAGTTTGTAATGGTACAAATGCTCCAATTAAAAATCCTGCAATCGCACTTAGAGCTGCTGATATAGGACTAAAAGCTGAACTACTCTTTAAAAAACTTAATAAAAAAACAAAAATTGAACTATTTAATACACAACCAACAATAACAAATAATCAAATATAAAAACCTTTTGCTCCATTAATAGATTTAATTCCATTAACTTCAAATGTTTTATCTATTAACATTCAAATTACACTAACTAAATACATTAAGGTAGAAATAATAATATTTAAAAATATGTTAAATAATAAATAACTAAATCTAACAACACTACTTTTAACAGGTGTCATATATAAATCATTTAATATTTTCTTCTCCGCATCTGAAATCATTACAGCGGAAAGACTTATTGCACTAGTAAATGTAGTCACAGCTAAAAGTCCTATCATTAAATTAATATCTGCATATTGATTTTTTATAGTTTCAGATATTGAAGAGGGTAATGATTCTTTATATATTGTTCTTGCAAATAAAATAAAACATAAAAAAACTATCATTGGACTCATAAAAGTGAAAAAAATTCTTTTTCTATCTTTTATGAAAATTAAAAAATGTCTTTTGTACAACTGTCATAATTGAACTGCCATTACATACCCCCAAATAATTTTGTTACATTTAAAAATACTTCATCCATAGTTCCTTTATAAAACTCATAATCATAAATATCATTAATATTTTCTCTAATTCACTGTGAACCTTGTTCAAAATTTTCAAATTTTAATACATAGCTTCCATTAGTTATTTGATAATTTAAGTTTTTAATTTTTTGTAACAATATTTCTGAACATTTGTGTATTTCTACAGTACTATTTGAATATTTCGATTTTAAATCTGATGGAGTACCTTCAACTAATTTTTCTCCTTTTTGAATAATAATAGCACGATCACAATTATCTGCTTCTTCCATATAATGTGTTGTTAATAGTATTGTTAATCCTCTTGATTTTTGAATTTTAGTTAAAATTTCTCACACTAATTTTCTCGTACTTGGATCAAGTCCAGTAGTTGGTTCATCTAAAAATAAAATGGAAGGTTTATGAACTAATGCTCTTGCAATATCTACTCTTCTTTTTTGGCCTCCACTTAACTTGGAATAATTTCTATGTGCAAAATCTGTTAATTGAAACTCTTCAATAATTTCATCAACAATTTGGTGGATGTTTTTATCCTTAAAATAAAATTTGTACAAACTTGCTCTTACTAATAAGTTTTGATAAACACTTAATCCAGGATCTAAAATAGAATCTTGAAATACTATTCCAATATCATTTCTAACAGAAACTATATCATCATCAATAGATTTATTATTGATATATACATTCCCACCATCTTTTTTTAATAAACCTAAAATAATATTAAGTGTTGTTGTTTTTCCTGCTCCATTTAAACCTAAAAACCCAAATAATTCACCTTTTTTAACTGAAAAAGATATTTCTTTTATGGCTTGAAACTGTTTAAAATTCTTTTTTAATTGTTTTATTACAATTACATTATTATCATTATTCATTTTACTTATTTTACCCTTTCAGAGTATATTATAATATTAATTATGAATTAATATTCGTTATTTTTATAATGTATAATTTATAGCATAAAAATCACAAATATTGAAAATTTAACTTTTTTTGGTACAATTATAAAGAATAAACGCGAAATGGACAGGATATAGATGAAAGACTATACTTAGGTGGTTTAACGCGTTAAATTTAAAAAAGTATAAAATTGAAAGGATTTAATATGGCAAAACAAGATTTTGACCGTTCAAAAGCCCACGTTAACATTGGAACCATAGGACACGTTGACCATGGTAAAACTACTTTAACTGCTGCTATTGCTACAGTTTTAGCTAAAAAAGGGTTATCAGAAGCACGTGATTATGCATCAATCGATAATGCTCCTGAAGAAAAAGAACGTGGAATTACAATTAATACAGCTCACATTGAATATAATACACAAATTCGTCACTATGCACACGTTGACTGTCCAGGTCACGCTGACTATGTTAAAAACATGATTACTGGAGCAGCTCAAATGGATGGAGCTATCTTAGTAGTAGCTGCAACTGATGGTGCTATGCCTCAAACACGTGAACACATTCTACTTTCAAAACAAGTTGGTGTTCCAAAAATGGTAGTATTCTTAAATAAAGTAGATATGCTAGAAGGTGAAGAAGAAATTATCGAACTAGTTGAAATGGATATTCGTGATTTATTATCATCATACGGATTTGATGGTGACAACACACCTATTATTCGTGGTTCAGCTTTAAAAGCACTACAAGGTGATCCAAAATATGAAGCTGGAATTGAAGAATTAATGAATGCAGTTGATGCATGAATCGATGAACCTCCTCGTGAAACAGATAAACCATTCTTAATGGCTGTTGAAGACGTTTTTACAATTACAGGACGTGGAACAGTTGCAACAGGGAGAGTTGAACGTGGAAAATTAACAATCAACGAAGAAGTTGAAATTGTTGGATTAAAACCAACTAAAAAAACAGTTGTTACAGGAATTGAAATGTTCCGTAAAAACTTAAAAGAAGCTATGGCTGGAGATAATGCTGGATTATTACTACGTGGAATTGAACGTTCAGAAGTTGAACGTGGACAAGTTTTAGCAAAACCTAAAACAATTATTCCTCACACAGAATTCAAAGCAACAATCTATGCACTTAAAAAAGAAGAAGGAGGACGTCACACTCCATTCTTTAGCCACTATAAACCACAATTCTACTTCAGAACTACAGACGTTACAGGTGGAATTAAATTTACAGATGGACGTGAAATGGTTGTTCCAGGAGAAAATGTTGACTTAATCGTTGACTTAATCTCACCTATCGCTGTTGAAAACGGAACCAAATTCTCAATCCGTGAAGGTGGAAGAACAGTTGGTGCTGGTACAGTTGTAGAAATTGTTAAATAATTTACACTTAACAATGACAGAGCAATAGCTCTGTTTTTTTATTTTTAATATTTTTTGTGTTAAAATAAATATGCCATAAGAATAACAACCTTGTAACCTGGTCAGGATGGAAACATAGCAGCCACATCGAGAAGTGTTATGTCTTATGGTTTTTTTATCAATAAAGAAGGAAAAATATGTTATTTTTAGATAGAACTTTAAAACCCATAATGAAAACAGGTTACAAAAATTTAACATTGTTCAAAAACGATGAATTAACTGTTTGAGTCAAACTACGCAAAAAAGATGATTCAGCACTAATTGGTACTGAAAAATCTATTCAAGATTTAAATATTGAACTAACAGAAAATGATATTCAATCATTTAATGATTATTACATCACAGATGATACTTTTTTTATAGCATCAACGAAATTAATAAACCAATTAAATCCATTAGATAGCTGAGATTATAAAAACGAAAAAAATAACTATGCAAATCAAAATGTTGTAAATTATTTAATTGAAAAATTTGGTCAATTTATTATTGAAAAAACACCTAAATTTGTTCTTATAGTACTGTCAATTGAAAAAGAAGGTTTAAAACCATTTTATTTATATGGCGATTTATCATTAGTGAATTTAGATAGAAAAGAAACTCATCAAGAAACTAAAGATTATTATGACTATATTTATGAAAAAGAACTTCCTAAATCTAATTACATTTGAGAAAATACTGATGCAGTACAAAACTATATGAAAAAAATTAAATTATATGTAGATTATTTTTTAAAAATTGCTAAATCAACCAATAAATAATTAATAAATTTATAATATCATAAGGTATATAATATGAAATCATTACTTTTAACCTTAGCTAATTTATCTGTAATTACTACAGCACCTTTTAATAATCAAGCGCCAGTAGAAAATACTTCAAATGATAATACTTCACGTTATTCTGATCAAGAATTTAATCAATTAAAAGAATCATTAAAAAATGTTTTACAAACAAAATTTAAAAATGAATCTACTTCAATTGTTGGTGAAATACAACAAATTACCAATACAGATAATAAAAACACAGTACACCAACAACTAAATCATCATATTAAAGAATTTTTAAAAACTATTGTAGGCAATTTGATTTTTAAACAAAATAACAATACATTTAATAACTCTGAATTAGAAAGAGAATTAAAAAATCAAATTGATACAGCAAATATAATAAATGCAAACAAACTTACAGAACAAATAAACAATATTTTTAAAAATCTTGGTCAAAAATGAATTGATGAGGAAAGACAAACATTTAGTTTTGAAGAATTAAATAAAGATTTAGCAAAATCAAAATGAACAATTAAACAAGAAAATATAGTCAAATATAAATATTTTGCAAATCAAGCAAGACAAATTTTTAGTAATTTTTATGTTGATGAAACATCAGACAATAATTCTTGATATTTAAATGATACTCATGAAAGAACAGACCAAGAAGCTCAAAACATTTATTATCAAAATGCAATTGAACCAAAATTATATTTATTAAACGAAGATTCTCAACTTGCACATAATCAAAAATCTAAAAAATTAAAAAATAATGATGAATTAGAAACATTAAAACAAAAACTTAATTTAAGTGATTTAAATACATACAAAAATTTTTTAAACGCGTATGGAAAATACTTTAAAGATGAATTTTATAGATATCATGAAAATCTAGATTATTCTTTTAAAGAAATATGAACAATTAATCCTGCAGTTGTGTTTATAAATGAAGATTTTGTAGATTCTCAATCAGTACCTACAGAAAATGTAACTGATATTATAAAAAATTATTATTTAGAAGATGTAGAGCATTTATTAAACAACAAAATAAATAAAAATGATATTAACTGAAACAATCATATTGATTACAATTTTCACTTAAATGAAAATGCTACAAAAATTTATAATTTTATAGCCAAACCATTAATACAATATTTAAAAGATAATATCTTAAATGATTTATTAAATAATCCAAAAATAAACAATCAAGATAAAACAAGAATTTTAAATCTTCTAAATGCACCTGTACAAGAAACACACTTATTAATTGATACTGTAGGTATTTATAAATCATCAGAAAAAGATTTAGCAAAGTCTACAGTACCAAAAGTCGCTTTCTTTAATTTAAAACTTAAAGTACAACAAGTTTTAAATGAAATAGGAAAAATCATTAAACCAGAATTAAACAATAATCCTGACTTAAATTTTTATAATTACACATTTAATGATTTAAATCAAGAAAAAATTAAAAAATCTTTTGATGATGCATATGAAACATTAAAAAATTCCGCTACAAATGAACAAATTAAAAAAGCACTAGAACAAGAATTAAAACAATATAAAGATATTAGAGATAATCAATCATCAACTTATGAGCAAATTATTCAAGCAACAGAAGATTTAAGAAATTCTGGTTTAGATAATAAAATTACTCAAACTAATACTCAAAAAAATGAATATGAACAACAATTAAAACAAGTTTTTGATGATACTAAATTAACTCAAAAATTTGGAAATGATGAAAATGCTAAAACTAAATATAAACAAGATATTGAACAAGCAAAACGAGAACTTCAAAATGTTTTAGATTCTCAAGATTCATCATTAGATAATTTAAGAGATGCTTATGAAGCAGCAAAAGATAAAATCCAAGATTTAAATTCTGATACTGAAACTATTCACAACGATGCTGTCACCAAATATAAAGAAACTTTAAAAGCAACTAAATCTAAAAATAATTCAATCACAAAACCTGAAGAAAATCAAATTAAAAAAGAACTTGAAGATACAATTTCTACAAACACAATTGAAAATAATAATATTGATTCCACACCAACAAATGAATTAAGACAAAAAACTAAAACACTAAAAAATGCTATAGAACAAGCAAATCAAAAAATAAATCAATTAAACACTCAAGAAACTAAAAAAACAAAACAAAATACTCAAAATGATAAAGAAACTTCAACTATTCCAAACAATAATTCTTCATCAACAATAAACAATATAAATCAACAAGATTCACACATAAAAGATGAATCTAAGCAAAAAATTGAATCTTCTAATTCTAATAAAAAAGAAGCTCAAAACAATTTTGATAAAGAATATCATAGTATTTTAAATACTATCGAAGATGATGACAAATACTCAATTATTAAAAATGCAGTTATTAATAAGTTAGCAGATCAAAAGAAAATTAGAGATGATACTAATTCAACAACTCAACAAATTAATGACGCAACAACTAATTTACATAAAGATACAGCTATTCAAACTATAAATGCAGCTAAAGATACTTTAAATAATTTAATCTCAAAAGAAAATGAGCTTACAAAATTAAAAGAAACAACTTATAAAAACTATAAGGAAATTCAAAATTATATAGATACAGAAATTAAAAAATCTAGTTATAAGTCCATCACAGAAAAAGATGCTCTTAATATTGACAAATATACTTCTAAAATAGAAAATATAGAGAAATTAAAAAAAGAAGCAGATAAAAAAAGAAAAAACACTGATAATAAAATAAAAGAATATAATAAATTAAAAATTTTTATAGGTGTATTTACATCATTGTCATTAATTTTAATTCTTTCAGCTTTTGGTTTTAAAAAGTGAAAACAAAAACATAAAATTAAAAAAGAAAATAAATAATATAACAGTTATAAAAAATTAATATTTTGTTTAAGTTTCTTCTGAAATCAAAGAATCTTGTACATAAATAGATAAAAATAAGATAATGCACGATAAAAACATTATCTTATTTTTTATATTTTCAAAAAATAACTACTTACTGTTGTCTGTTAATTTAAATCCAAAGACATCAAAAAGAATAGAAAATTTATTATTATCTTTAGTTATTTCAATAATTAAATGTAATTTTCCTACATTATTATGTGCATGTGTATTTTTTGAAACATTTAATTTTAACATCGAATCAACATTCATTTCTTTATATATAATTGAATATTTTTTAAAAATACTTTGAACTTCAATCCAGCTTGTTTGATTTATTAATTCATTGACAACATCTGATGCTAAAACATTTTCTTGGCCTAATGCATATTTATTTATTAAAATACCATGTTGTTCTTGTTGATTTTCTAAATTAAATTCAGATAAAAATTTTTGTATATCATTTCATAAATTTAAAATAAATTTATTATCAGACATACTATTAATTTGATTAAATTTTTGTATAAAATCTTGTATTTTATATCATTGCACAGATTTATATAAAAATACATTTTCCAATGGTTTAATGTCTGTTTCAAACACATTTTGAAGTTTTTTATACTCAATTTTAGGTTCTTGAACAGATTCAACTTTACTACAAGATATAGATATAATTGGGACAAATCCTAATGTTATAAAAGATAAACTGACAAATAATCATTTAATTTTATTTTTCATATAACCTCTTATTTTATTATTTAACTTCATTTGCAAAAGCTAAAGATGTTGCAAAAAACTTAAAACTTAAAGTAATAATACTTAATGAACTAATAATAGTTATAAAGAAATAAGGATTTTGTGAAATAGATTGAATTGATTCTTTTAAAACAACACCAATTGTTGCATAAGTTGAACTATGTATAAAATCTAAAAAACTAATTGCGCTTACTATTAAAATGCCCATTGCTATTCTTTCCACAAAGAAAATAGCAAGTAAAGAAAAAATGTTTGTAAATATATCACTTACAATAATTTGAAAAGTGTTTTTCCCAATGGATTTAGCAGCTAAAATAAAATCTAAATTTCTTATTCTTTGTGTTTCTTGTTTTGCCAATTCATAAAAAGGAACTCAACTAATAAATAAAAAACTTAAAAAGATACTTGGAATTGAACCATTATACAAAGCACATAGTAAAATAATTCAAATAATTTCTGGTATAGAAGATATTATGTATGAAATGGAAATAAAAACCTTTGATATAAATTTATTTTCATTTAATGCAACATAAGAACCTAAAAATGTCCCTATGATTGCATTTAAAACGGTCACAATTACTAAAATAGATATTGTATTAAAAGTAGAATATCAAATTCTGGACCAGATATCAATTCCATTTGCATTTGTTCCTAAGATGAAATTATAATTATGCACTTCTTGAGCTAAACCATTTAATTCAATTGCTTTTAATAAATCATATGAATTATATGACAAAGTAACAATATCAGTGTTTATAGTTTTATCACCTCCACCAGCTAAGTATGAAGAATCAAATAATATTTTAAACATAGGTTCGATTGTTAATTGTTTAGCTCTTAATTCTTCTAAATCTCTTATTTTATAAATAAAATTTAACGAATCACCACGTTCAAAGTGTTTTTGAACAATGGGATTAAGTGCTGGATTTAAATTGTTAACTAAATCACTTTGAGCATTTACTGATTGTTGTGGATCATATTGAATAAATATTCTCAAACTCACTAATAAAAAACAACTTACAATAAAAAAAGAAAGTACAAAATAATTTATTTTTTTAGAAAAAAATCTTTTTCAAAATTGCTTATGTTCTTTTTGGATTAAAACAAATGAATCTCTTTTATAGTGGTTTTGATTAACAAATTTAAATTTATTTGAATGCATATTTAAATCCTTTAAATCAAAAAGTAAATGAAGTATTTTGTAATGTTTGTTGTGGATTAAGTAGATTTATTAAAACATCAAATACACTTTGTAGTAATGTCATTATTAATAATGAAAAAGTAAAAAAGAACATTAAGATATCTACTTCTGCATTATTATAAGCAAAGCTTATTAAAACACTTTGTCCAGGGATATTAAATATTCTTTCAATAACTAATGAAATCGTAATTAATGTAATATAAACTGGAAATAAATATTTAATTTGACTAATAATTAATTCCTTTAAAATAAATTTTCAAAAAATAACTTTATATTTAAAGCCTAAAGATTTTGCAAAAATATAATGTTCAGAATTTAAATAATCTAAATAAGCTTTTCTTGCTTTAAAAAAGAAAAAATTAATTGTTCCAATAAAACAAATAAATATTGGTACTAAAATTGAAAATACAGTGTATTTAGAACTAATAATATATTGTGAAGGATATCCTAAAGCACTTGAAAACACAAGTAAAATAATCATTAGTATAATAAGGGGTATAGATGTAAAAATATTAATTATCATTGAAAATAATTTATCTACTACCTTATTTAAATATTTTGCACTAATAATACCTAAAATATTACCAATTAAAAGTGACAATAAAAAACTTACAAAAGTAAAAATAAAACTTAAACCAAAATAACTAAAAACTAAAGAAGGGATAGAGATTTGTGTTTTAGCTATAGTTTGAGAATAAATAATTCCAAATGAACCATTAAAAACATTTTTTATATAATTTACAAAGTGTAAGAATATATTTTTATCATAATTATAATTATGTAAATTTTGATTAATTTTAGATTGCATTAAAATATTTAAAATAAAGAAAATAATAATAAAACTAATTATAAAAGTAGTTGTATTTATTAATAATTTATGACTTATTTTCTTGAACATAATTTTATCCTTTTACAAATTATACAATTTTTATATAATATAATTTCTTTTTTTAATGTATTTTATCTACTAAAAATCAGAAAAATTGATAATTGTAAAAGGATAAAAAGATTGAAAAAAGTATTTAATAAAATTTAAAGTAATCTTAAATTTTAAAAATTAATTATAAAAAAAATCATAAATACTTTTTTGTGGTATATTTATAAATAAGCGAATTTAATGACTGAATAAACCTGCTTGGGGTTAAGGTATTTTTTCTTGGGGGTGAAATTCCCTTCCAAAAGAAGAGTTAATGTATAACAATTGAGAAAAAAGTAAAAATTAATTGTGGGTTGTTAAAAAGTATTCTATAGCTCTGTTATTGTAAAAAATTGTGAATGTGAGAAAGCAATTTTTTGATATCAAACAATAATTTCAGTTGAAACATAGTAATATGCGTATAAAGAGTCTGTATAGAAGTGGAAACGAAAAACTGAAGAAGATGAATAATCAATAAAATCAAAGACAAGTTTCTTGGGTAAAACCTCACAATACATTCGAAATAGCTAATCGGATGGTGGTGACTGAATGTTTAACAATTGATAGTTAAGTTGGAATAAGTGATTCTTATTTCTTAAATTTGCAAAAAGCAGAATAGGCTACCTATTCTGCGATTTTTTTTAAAAAAAATTACCCTAGATTAAGGGTAATTTCCAGTTTAATTTCATTTAAAAGGTAATGCTATTATTGCATATAACGCTAAAATTACAAATATTAAACCTACTGCAATAACAATAAAATTTAAAACTATATGTTTTTTTATTCAAATCATTTTGAATATTTTTTTAATTTTTTGTTTTGTTTCTAATTTCATAATTATCCTTTGGTTGCTCTTCCTTGTCTAGAAATAGCATTCATAATTCTTTTTCTAAAGAAGAAGTAAGTAATAAACATCGGTAAAATTACTAAAATAATTGCAGCCATACGAATATTTATAAATATTCTTGAAGAAATATCTGAATCAGAACTTTTTCCAGTGGTAAATAATCATAAGTTTAAAACACTGTATCCATTATTATTTGAACCACTTAAAATTAAACTTGGTCAAATAAAACTATTTCAAGCTGCAAAAGCTGTTAGAATACCAACTGTTCAAGTTGTACTTTTAACCATAGGAATTGCAATTTTAACAAAGAATTTAAATTCACTAGCTCCATCTATCATAGCACTTTCTTTAACTGAATCAGGAATAGATTCAAATGAATTTCTATACATAAATCCTGAAAATACACTAGCAACAAAAGGCATTGATAATGATACAAGTTGCATTGGTCCGACATGTCATCCTAATGTAACTGCTACTTTATATTGTCCTGATAATAAAGCAACTTCTGGTAAAACTAATAAACTTAAAAATAATAATCACGAAGCGCTTTTAAATTTTCATTTTCTTAAACTAAAGGCGTATCCAAATGTAATACTAAAGAAAATTTTCCCAACAATACTAATTGCTGTTACACCAGCTGTCATAACTAGTGATTTAAAATAACCTGATTGAAATGCGTTTTTAAAGTTTTCAAAATGTAAACTTATTCCATCACCATCAACACTTTTTGGATAAATAGGTAAATTAGAAGTATTGTTTGTTAAAACTACTTGTGTATCTAATAATGACATAGAAATCATAAGATAGAATGGAAAAAGGATTAATAATCCAAAGAATGTGAACACAAAAAACTTGAAGAAAAATCCTAATAAATTTCCAACTAAATTTGCAGTTTCGACTTGTTTTGATATTTTTTCTTGTTTAGAAGCTAAAGACTTTTTTAGATACTTTTCTTTTATTCATAATTTTGTTTGAAACATTTCTAACTCCTAAATTAATACTTAAATTGTATGTGATTGTAACAAGTCTTCTTAAGGTAAATGATATAAATACTCCTAAAACAAATAAAACTAATGATGCAGCTGCTGCTAAGTGTGGATCTTGACGTACAAAGTAGAAAATATATAACATAATACTTGATCCACCATTAGCAAATCCATTTAAAGCATTATTATTAAATAACGCTAATGGGAAAATTTTAATTCCACCTATAATTCCAATCGTAATTAAAAATGAAATTGTTCTTTTAATTGATGGTAAAGTAATTGAGAAAAATTGTTGTAATTTACGTGAACCATCGATACTTGCAGCTTTATATAAAGTTGGATTAACAGATAACATAGCTGTTGTTAGAAGAAGAATTTGAAATGCTAAATTACCTCAAACTCCTCTAATTAAAATTACTAAAAATGCATATATTGATGAAGTGTCACCACTAGTTAATCAAGGAATATTTGTTCCTAATATTTGATTAATCAATGCATATTTATTTCCACCGGTAGTATCGAATAAGAAGTAAAAAGTAATTGATACTGCTATTCCACTAGTAACATATGGAAGAAAGAATATAGTTTGGAAAAATCCTCTTAATTTTTTTCTTAAAACATTAGCAATCGCTGATGAAATTACTAATGAAATAGTAAGTGAAATAGGTAAAGCAACGATAGCATAAATAATTGAATTTTTTATTCCTACAATAAATCACGGATTTGAAAATAACTTAACAAAATTCCCATAACTAATTTCAAGGTCACCAGCATTAAATGACTTTTCTTGTTGAACTACAAATGCATCTAAAATAACTAATATAAATGGTATTAATGTAAATAATAATATTGTTAATAATGATGGTAATATCAATAAAAATGGTTTGTAAAAAGGTTGTTTTTGATTAATTACACTAGCTGCATTATAATGTGTTTTCACACGATATTTTTTAAGATATCTTAATTTTAATCAACTTCACATTATAATTCAACTCTTTGTGTAGTTTCTATATCAAATAAGTGTAATTTTTCAACATTTTTTAAGCTTAGAGATATTTTTTCACCGATTTCATAACGATCTTTTTTAGTTAAATAAACATTTGCTAAAACATTTAAATCTTCAAGAAAAATTTGTGATTGAATTTCTTTTCCTAAATATTCAACTGTTTTTAATGTTCCTTGAATAAATCCATTTTCATCTTCAACTAAAGATTCACCTCTAAATCCAACTTTAATTGTTTGATGTGGATAATTTTTAATTTCTTTAATAGCTTTATCATTAATATAAATTCAATTATCTTTAATTTTAGATTCAATAATTGTAATTTCTGGCATACCTAAGAATTTTGCAACAAATTCATTTGTAGGTTTTTCATATAATTCCATAGGTGTTCCAGATTGTTGTACTAAAGCTGTTGACATACAAATAATTTTGTCACTAATTGACATAGCTTCTTCTTGATCATGAGTAACAAAAACAGTTGTAATTCCACTTTGTCTTTGTAAATCACGAATTCATTTTCTTGTAGAAATACGTAATTTAGCATCTAAGTTACTTAAAGGTTCATCTAAAAGTAAAATTTTTGGTTTTTTAACAATTGCTCTAGCTATAGCAACACGTTGTTGTTGTCCACCACTTAATTGAGTAGGTCTTTTAATTAAGTTTTTAGTTATATCTACTCTTTGAGCAACTTCTAAAACATCACGGTTGATTGCTTCTGAAATAGTTACTATTTCTTTTGAAAGTTCATTAATTTTAACTTGTAATTCTACAGGTAACAGTTTTTGTAATTTTGTTATTTTTGCGTTAAATGATGAAGCTTGAATATTTTCTTTTGCAAAAATAGGTTCAAAAGCTTTTAAAATTGCTTCTTTATATTTAACTTTAACATCTTTTTCTAATAATTTATTACGTTTTTTAGTTTCTTGAATTTTTATATTAATTTCATGTTTACGCGCTAGTAATGAATCAGCACGATACATTTTTTTGGCAACCGCTAAATCACATTTATTTTTCACTAAAAACATTTTATATTCTAATTTATAAATAATTTGAAGAGCTTTTTGATAAGTTTTAAAAATTTCAGATGTTATTATTTCATTTGTATTAACATTTATAAAATTTTTAAAATTTGTAATAAATAAATTTTGAATATTTGTTTGTAAATTTTGAAATTTTATTTTTAATTCTTCTAATCTAGAATGTTCAATTTCAAATAAATCAGCCATATGTTTTTTATATACTAATGCTTGTTCATATTTTAAATAACGCATACCAATTTTATAAAACATATGAGCATTATCTTTTGCTAATGCATAAGTAGTTTTATTATCTAGTTCTAAACTATATTTGTCTTTTAATGAAAGTTCTTTAAAGTCTTTTCATTCTTTATCTCTTAATTGTTTTTCTGTTTGTTTAAATTCATTTATATATAAATTAAATTCATCTAATAATGATTTAATATTATCTGCAATGCTTAAATATCTTTGATCATAACTAAAATCAATAAAAGATTTAGATACTTTTAAATTACTTTTAAATGTATTAATATTTTTAATTAATTCTTTAGTTAATTTATTACCCTGAGCTAATTTTCTTGCTTCTAGTCTTGAAATATCATTTGATGAAGCTTCAGTTAAATCATTTTTTTGACTACGTAATTCTAATAAATATTTATGAGCTTCTTTTGGGTTATCAATACTCATAAAGAATTGTTTTTGAAGTTGTTGACATTCAATTTCAGAAACATTATAATGGCGTAATATTAATTCATAAATTTTATATTGTGCACGACGTGAGTTTTCAATGGTTTCAGCTTTTCAGTGTTCATCATTTGCTAATGGAAATGCAATATTATCATATACAGTCATATGTGGATATAAAGCATAATTTTGAAAAACAAGACCTAATTCTCTTTGTTGTGGTGAATATTTTGTTACATCTATTCCACTAAAGAAAATTTTTCCACTTGTTGGTTTTAATAATCCACTTATTGCATTTAACGTTGTTGATTTACCACTACCACTAGGCCCTAATAATGTAACTAATTCACCTTTTTGAATGGAAAAAGAAACATTATCAACAGCAATAGCATCTCCAAAGTCAATAACTAAATCTTTAATTTCAATAGCAGGAATAGATTTTTTATTTTCAAAACGCTCTTGAGCATACTTAAAAACTTGTTCTTGGTGTTTTTTAATTAAATCTGACATCCTTTCTCCTTTACTTGTTATTTGTTTTGTGCTTATCTAAAAATAAGAAAATGTTATCCTCTGCTTCTACATAATATCCATTTTCTAAAAGTGAAGGAAGAAACATAAAAGTTGATATAACATCTCCATGACTTAAAAATACTTTTCTTTGTAATTCTTCAGGAGTTTTAAAATCTTTATAAAAACCTAATCTTTTTAAAACAGCATAATTTGTTGCATAGGCAAAATCTTTTAAAAATAAGCTAGCAATAGAATCTTTTTGTTTTTTATTAAATTCTAGTTTTCAAGATTCTATATTTTCTTTAGTAAATCTTGGTAATGTATAACCATCTTTTAACATTCTATATTCAAAACATTCTTCAAAATTTTTACCAAAAAATGTTATTCCCACTTCTCTATCATAAGTTTGTTGGTGCAATAAAATTGTTCTAACTTTTTGATTTAAAATTAATGATTTTGCATGCTCTGTGTCTAAATCTGAATATTTTTGTTCAATTTCTGAAACATTTGGTACATTTGGTGAACGAGTTTCGGGTGTATCTAACCCTCAACATCTAATTTTGACTTGTTTTTTTTCTCCATCTTTTTCATATTCTAATAAATATGTATCACCATCAAATACTTTAATTACAGTTCCTTCAATATAACCAAATTTTTGTCAATATGTTGTTTTTACATCAATTATTTTAGACTTATCATCTTCTTTATATTTTTTAATAGTAATTTCTTGATTTAATTTTTTTCCTATTTTATTATCTACTGATTTTGATTCTTGAGAAGTTATTTCTTTTTTAAAATGAGAATCTATATTGCAAGAAACACTAACCGCAGAAAAAGAAACAAAAGTCGTAATGACTAATGTTGTTAATAAAAATTTCTTTTTGAATAATTTAAATTTCATATTATTTTGTAATTACTGTTTTAATATCTTCTATAAAATTATCAAAATCATAAACTTCTCCTGAATTAGCTTTGTTAAATGCATTTTTTGCAGCTAATTCTAAAGCATTTCTTAATGTTTGTGATTTAGGAGCTGGAACATCTTCAACTATTTTATTAGTTTTAGGGTGATCAGAAATTGATTTTAATTCTTCAAATAATATTTTGTTTGCTTTATTTCCATTGTTAGTATCAAATGGATTTGTTTTTTGAGATAAGAATGTTTTAAATGGTACTAAATATGAACCATAATCTGCTAATACTTCAATTGGAGTTTTTTTTGTATATGATTTTTTAGGTTTCTCAAATTCAAAAGTTTCTTCATTATTTGTTAATAATCATTTAACAAATTGAATTGTTGCTTTGTCTTCTGAATCATTTGCATGAATTCCAATAATTGATGGACCTTGTAATGTATATTGATTAGTTTGTGATTGATCATTAAATTTTGAAGGAGCTGCAAATCAAGCAGCTTCATTTTTTTCTAATATTTGAGTTTTATTTAAAACTTTTACATTAATAAGTGTGTCAGGTATAAAATAATTTTTAAAGAATTTGTTATTTCCAAGTTCTCCAATGTATCAAGCACCTTCTAAAAGGGTGTCATTGTAGTATACTTTTCCATCTTTTTCTTTTAATTTTTTATCATATGCAATTATACCTTTTGCATTGTCAGATGCTAATTTTTTTAAGTTGTTGATTGTTGTTGTATCATTTTCTTTTGTACCGATATCATATTGACCAAATTTTTTGTTTTCTTTAGTAGGTTGTTGGTATGCCTCAGCAAATAAATTATTTTTATGTCCTTGGCCATCTAAAATTGAAAAAATTGAATCTGGTTTTTCAGAATTTTTCTCTTGTAATAATTTTGCAAATTTAATATCATCTTTAATGTTTAAACTTTCTTTAAACTTGTTGAAAGTAGCACCTTTTTCTTCAAGAAATGTATATGTATATCCTGCTGTTGAACCAATATTCATTGCCATTAAATGAGTAGTTAATTTTGCTGAACCAAATGATCCTGAACCACCAATAAATATTGCTTTTGAAGCTATACCTTCTTGAACTAAATCAAAAATTTCTTTAAGTCTTTTATATTGTTCACTATCTTTTTCAACTAGTTTAGTAAAATTATATCCTCCATCTTTTTGATTATTTTTATCTTTAACAACTAATGATTCATTAACTGAGTTATTTAATGATGCAGCTAAAAGATAGGCTAAGTTAGGGAATGAATCAAAACCTAAAATGTAGTTATTGTTTTTTGGATAAAGTTTTTTAGCTAATGTAGCAAATTTAAATAAGTCTTTATAATTTGTTAAAAAGTCTTTTTTAATTACATAAGTTTTTAAATCTTTTAATTTTTCTTTATCTGTTTCTTTTCCACTTTCTCATGTTTTATCAATAAATTGTTTTTCGTCTGCATTGTTATTATATTGATCCATAAAATCTTTTACTCATTCTTCTGATTCTGGATCTACTGTTGCACCATTTTCTTTTAGTTCTTGGATTAATTTTCCTAATACAGCTTTATTAACTGAGTTCATTTCTCCTGATCTAGTTGTAGGAATTGTTCAATATTCACCTTTTGGATTTCCTGCAATCTTTTTATTTATTTCTATAAAACTTTCATCAAAAAGACCATCAATATATTTTTTAATTGGTTCAAAACTTAAATTCATATTGTATTGTGCTAATTTTGATGCATTTGTTGGATAATTTATAAATAAGTTAAAAAATGCTTTTGAATCTTTTGCTTTTAATTTTGCTTCTCAATCATCATCACTATAACCTTTACCAGCTGTAATAACTTCAACAGGTATAAATCCTGGAGTATCTTTTTGAGTTTCATTATATTTTTCAATAATAACTTTTAAAGCTTTACCTTGATTATTTGTATCTGATCAAGTTGATAAAATTTTAATTTTTCCATCAGCTTCTTGATCAAAACGTGTACCTTTGCTTATTGAGCAAGATGCAGCAATAAGAGGTGCAGAAATTGAAGCTAATACACCCAATGTTGCTAAAACGGATAAAATTTTCTTTTTATTTGTCATTTTTCTCCTTTGTTATAAACAAAAAAGCAATCTTAAAAGTGAAGTTACACTTCTAAAATTACTTTTTTGCTTTGTATATTTTTTGTATTCATATTTGTATTTTAATTTTATTACATTTATTTTATTTTTTGAAAAAATTGTTTAATAATATAATATTAATATAAAAATATTTAAATGAAAGTAAATTAAAATATAAAAAGGAGATTAAATGGCAAAAAATAGTTATAAAACTGCTGTTGAAGCAATAAATTGAGCTCAAAACATTTTTATTTTTCATCACATAAGACCTGATGGAGATTGTTTGGGTTCACAAAGAGGTTTAGCAGAATTAATTAAAACAAACTTACCTCAAAAAAATGTATATGTAATAGGAGATAATAAAAACCTATTTCCATTCATGAACTTTAAATATGACGATATTAATAATGTACCTAAAGAACACTTTAACAATTCCTTAGCTATTGTTGTTGATGCAAATTCAAGTAATAGAATCCAAAATGTAGAACTAATTTTAAATAACACTTTTACAAAAACATTAAGAATTGATCATCACCCAGTAGAACCAGATATTAATTATGATTGAACCTGAGAAGATGCAGAATATGCAGCTTCAGGAGAACAAATTGCATATATTGCAATGAAAGAAAACTGAAAAGTAACAGATGAAGCGGCTAAATATTGTTATTTAGCTATAAATACTGATAGTAGCAGATTTCAATATGATTCTGTTGCACAAAGAACTTTTGATGTAACTTCTTATTTACATACAAATAATAATTTTAAAGTTTGAGATGTTAATTTTCCTCTATCAATTAGAGACGAAAGAAAAGTACGTTTTATGGCTTATGTACTTTTAAAATTTAAATTTACAAATCAAATTTCATATTTTCATGTAACTAAAAAAATCCAAAAGAAATTTAACTTAAATGAAGATGAAGCTAATGATGTTAATATTTTAGCTAATATTGGAGATACTAAAATTTGAGTATTTTTTATAGATACGGAAAATGGAGATATAAGAGTTAGAATTAGATCTAACGGAATTTGAATAAACCATATTGCTAAAAAATGAAGAGGTGGAGGGCATGAACTCGCAAGTGGGGCAATGTTAAAATCTAAGTCTGAAATTAAATTAATATTAAATGATCTTAAAGAGGAAATCATTAAAAATGCAAACAAATAATAAACATCAAATATTTAAAAACATAGAATCTAAAATTCAACAATTTGATAACATCGTTATTTTTCATCACATAAGACCTGATGGAGACTGTTTAGGATCTCAATTTGGTTTAAAACATTTGATTTTAGAAAATTTTCAAAACAAAAATGTTTATACAATTGGAGATAGTAAAGGAATTTATAGTTTTTTAAATTTTGATTTTGATCAATTAAAAAAAGAAAAATTACCTAATTCACTTGCAATAATTGTTGATGCTAATTTCAAAGAAAGATTAGAATGTCGTGAATACTTAGATAATAATTATTTTGATGAAGTTATAAGAATTGACCATCATCCAAATGATGATGATTTAAATGCTTCTATTGTTTATGTAGATGCATTAAGTCCCGCTGCTGCTCAAATTATTGCAGAAATGGCTTATGAATTGAATTGAAAAGTAAATGAATTATCTGCCACATACTTATTTTTAGGAATCTATACAGATAGTGTTAAATTAACAACCAATTTAACAAATTCTCATACCTTAAATTTAGTATCTAATCTTTGAAGAGATGGAGCTAAAAAAGATTTAATTTTTGATAACTTACAAAAAAAATCTTTATCTGATATGCAAATAGATGCATATATCCATTCAAATATGAAAATAAATAATCAAGTTGTGAGTTTTTACTTTGATCTTGAAACTCAAAGCAAATTTAACATCTTTGATCCTCTAAAAGCAAATAGACCATACACTCTTGCTAATATTGATGATAATAAAATTTGAGTATTTTTCACTCAAGAAGACACAAATCAAATACGTTGTGAATTTAGATCCAATGGAGCTAAAGTAAGAAATGTAGCTGTTAAATGAGGTGGGGGTGGACACCACAGAGCAAGTGGAGCTCAAATTACAGATCCTAATTTAATTAGTCAAATCATAAAAGATTGTGAAGTTGAAGTTTTAAATACTGCTGATTATGATAATAATTAAAAAATACCTGGTTTGTACTGGGTATTTTAAAATCCTTCTGGAAATAAAGCACTATGATTAAAATCTACATATTCATCTTTAAAAATACGTAAATTTTCTCTATATGATTTTGCTTGTTTTGGATATTTGTTCTTATTAGTTCCATCTATTAAGTTATGAGCATAAGAATAATAATTATCTAAATCAGCAACTTGAACTAAAGGACTAAACCCTCCAATTTGTGAAATATCTCATTCAGAAGAGGAATTAGTAGCAGAATAAATACCTACAATAAGACCATATTCATTAATTACAAGTGAACCAGATGCACCATAATAAAGTGAACTATTTTTAACATAATTATTAACGCCAATTCCATATGATTCTCGGTTAATATCTAAATTATGTTGAATATTTAAACCATTTGAAAAACTTCTTGTATCGAATGCTTGTTTATCTCTCTCTAAATCTTTTGGGTAATTTCTTACAAAATATTGTTTTCTATTAATATCAGGAAATCCCGCAATATGAATTCTTGAAGAATTAGCAAAATTACTTGGAGAAGAATATAATTTAATTTTTTTCTCTTCAGAATTAAAAAACATTGAAGCATAATCAACACTTTGAAATGGTGCTAAAGTTGAATCAAAATTAGGTATATTAGTTTTATTTTTAAAATAATTAATATCATTATCAAGAGACAATAAAGCTTTATCAATTGCTGTTTTTAAAGATAATAAACTATTATCTGCTTTGAGGTTTTGATAATGAATTTTTACTGAAAAAATTGCAAAATCTTTAGCAATGGAATTACTATTTGTTTTAGCTTTTAGTTCTTTGTTTGTTTCTGAATTAAAAAAATCTGTTGCAACAAAAACTGTTTGAGGATTATCAAAAATATTTTTAGTAATTATAAAATCATTAGTTAATAAAGCATCATTATATTTTTTTAAATCCTCATTTGAATAAAATTGCACTTTATTATCTTCTGAAACTTTTTCATTATTATTTATTGCTTGAATATGAGAATCTAAAGCAATACCTATATTAAATCCTTGAATTTTTTCTTCATCATTACTTGAAAAATACTCAGGAAACATATTTTTATATTTTTTATCAAGTGCATTAAATGCTCTACTATAAACGTGTGCATTAGTTGCTAAAAATAATATTAATTCATCTGAATCTTTTTGATTATTTTTTCAAGCATAGTCAAAAAGTCAAGCAGTTCCATTATTGTAATGAGCAATTTGAGACAATTTATTATCATCTTTATCAATACCTTTAGAATTAAATCCTATTGCAAAACTTCTGTCTTTGATTTTATTATATATACTTTCTTCACTTTGAACTAAATTAGCATCTTGTGATCCAATATTTAGTTTATTTAATTCTTGTTGTTTAAGATTTTGTATTTGTTTTTCTAAAAGTTTAGCTATATCTTGTTCATTAAATTTTGGACTTCGAATAACTTCATTTTCTTTTGTTTCTGGTTTGTTTGTAGTTTTATATATTTGAGAATTTTGAGTCTCAGATTGTTTATTTTTTTCTTTATTTTCAATATTTTTGTGTATATTTTCTTTGGAAGGGTGTTGTTCTACTTTTTTATTTATTTTTTGGTTTTGATTATCTTTTTCTACTTTGTTATTTTGTTGTGCATTAGCACAAGATATAAAAACAATTGGTGATAAAGATAAAACTAAAAATATACTGAAAATTTTTAAACTTTTTTTCATATTTTTCCTTTAATAAAAGTATTACTTAAAATGTAAAGATTATAAATGATTTTTTTATCTAGATAATTAATATTTTATACATATATAATTTTAAATATGAATATTGAAAAATTAAATGTTGTACCAAATAAACCTGGTGTTTATTTTTGATTAAATGAATATGATGAAATTATTTATATAGGTAAAGCTAAAAATTTACAAAAAAGAATGAAACAATATTTTTTAGGTTCTATTAATAGTTATAAAACAACTAAATTAGTACAAGAAATTGCTAACTTTGAATTTACAATTTTTTCAAATGAAAAAGAAGCATTAATTTTTGAACAACTTTCTATTCAAAAACATAAACCAAAATATAATATTCTACTTTTAGATGATAATAAATATCCATATTTAAGAATTAAAATTGTTAATCATAAATTATTAATTGACAAAGCTTTTATATATAAAAAAGAGCCTAATGCAATTTATTACGGACCTTTACCATTAGGTTATGGAATTACAGATTTAAAAAAATATTTTGAATCCAAATATTTATATAAAAATGGACTGAAAATTGAGTATTTTAGTGATAAATATTTACAAAATGCCTTTATGGAGATTAAAGAAATCTTACATTTTAAAGATAAAAAATTTATTCATCAACTAGAAGAACATATGAATGATGCTGCAAATAATTTTATGTTTGAACAAGCTAATATTTTTAAAACAATGATTGAACTAGTATCTAAAATGCAACAAAATCAAATAATAGAATTACAAAATTATGAAAATTTTGATGCTTTTTGTTTTATAAAAAAAGACCAATATATTGTTTATAGTTGTTCAAACTACAGATTTGGTACCTTATTGAACACTTTTACAGCTGCAATGTCAGAAATATTAAATTTTGAAGAAACTATTAATGCATTTTTCAATGCATATTATTTAAAAAAACCTGTTCCTGAAACTATCTTGCTTTTTAAAGATTTAGAACCTTTAAATTTAGATATTAAAAACAAAACCAAAATTAAATTCCCAGAAAAAGGTATTTTATTAAAAGTCTTAAATAATCTAAAAAATAATGCACTATCAAAACTAGATATAGAAATTAATAAATTAAATATTTTAGAAGCTAAATCTTTATTAAATATTGAAAAATTACAAAAATTATTACATATTAAATCACTTAAAGACATAGTTATTATCGATAATAGTCATTTACAAAATACTAACCCAATATCAGGAATTATCAGGATAATAGATGGCAAAATTTATAAAAATGAAAAACGTTATTTTAATTTAGAAGTCAATCATTCTAGAAAAGCCGATATTGAATATATGAAACAAGGTATTGAAAAATTTATTAATTTAAATCAAAATAAAATCCCTAACTTAATAATTGTGGATGGAGCTAAAGCACAAATAACAGAAATAAGAAAAGTTTTAAAAAAATATAATTGAAATTGCAACATAATTGGATTGGTTAAAAATTCAAAACATAAAACTGACCATATATTAACTGA
The DNA here is from genome assembly GCF_013008815.1 of Mycoplasma miroungirhinis. GTDB lineage: Bacteria > Bacillota_I > Bacilli_A > Mycoplasmatales > Metamycoplasmataceae > Metamycoplasma > Metamycoplasma miroungirhinis. The sequence continues at coordinate 626,193 of NZ_CP053097.1, forward strand.
ACAAAACAAAAAAATATTCATAAAAGATGTGGATTTATATAATTTTTTAGCAAATATTCAAATTGAAGTTGATAAATATGCAAAATCAAAATTTGCTAAAAAATCAAATAATTCTAGTTTTCAAGGTTCTTTAATTCAAATTAAAGGTATAGGTGAAAAATTAGAACAAAAACTATTAAATCATTTTGGTTCATATAACAAAATTTATAATGCAACACTTGAAGAACTTAAAGAAATAGTTTCTCAAAATGTTGCTTTCAAAATTAAAAACTTTTTAAATAAAGACATAATTAATGATAAAAATCATAATATTAATGAGAATAGAGATTAAAATAAACTTTTTAATATTGAAATTGAATCAATTCTATCATTAATATTAATTAAAAACAAAATTATTTTAGACATTAAACATATTTTTTTATCTAGGTATTATTTTTGTGCTAAAATATAATTACAAATTAAAAAAGTGGTCGCGTAGCTCAGCTGGATAGAGTACGTGCCTTCTAAGCATGTGGTCGTGGGTTCGAGTCCCGCCGCGATCGCCATTTTTTTATTTTTGGAAAATTTGATATTTTTCTTTAAAATTTTTTTATTTAATCATTTAAGAACTATAATTTTATTATTAATAAATTAATCAAAAAGAGGAAATTATGAAAATATATTTAGGAAAAAGTTTTTCTCCTTATATTACTTTACCTTATGAGCAAGCATTAATGGAAGATACTAATTTAAACGAAGATATAGTATATTTTTATCAACATGAAAATGCAATTATCATTGGAAGAAACCAAAATGTATATGAAGAAGTTAAAGTAGAAGAATTAGAAAAACACGAAATAGAATTAGCAAGAAGATTAAGTGGTGGTGGAGCTGTTTACCATGATTTAGGAAATATTAATTTTTGTTTCATAACAAAAAGAGATAAATCACAAAGCTATGAAAAATTCTTAACACCAATTTTAGACTATTTAAAAAATTTAGGTGTTAATGCATACTTTAAAGGTCGTAATGATTTAGTTATCGATGATAAAAAGTTTTCTGGAAATGCACAATATATTTTAGGAGACAAAATTTGTCACCATGGAACAATATTATTTAATGCAAATTTAGAAAAATTAGGTCAATTTTTAATCCCTTCAAAATTAAAAATGGAATCAAAAGGTATTAAAAGTGCTCGTCAACGTGTAACAAATGTAATCGATGTACTAGAAAAGAAAATGTCTGTTGAAGAATTTATTAAAGGTATGATTGGTTATTTTGAAAAACATTACGATGGAAAAGTAGAAGAATTACCTGAAAAATATCAACCAAGAGTAAAAGAAATAAGCGATTATGTTCAAACAAAAGACTGATTATTCAAAAAACAATTTCCTTTTTCAGTTTCAAATGAGGCAAAATATACAGCTGGAATATTAAAAGTAAAATACTCTATAAAAGAAGCTCGTTTTGAAAATATAGTATTTGAAGGAGACTTCTTAGCCTTAACAGACCATGAAGAAGTAATTAAAAAACTAATTAATTCTGAATACAACAAACAAGAAACAAGAAATATCTTAAAAAGTTTCAATAATCTTACCGAAATGTTTGGTGGTTTAGAAATTGAAGAAATTCTTTTAACAATTTATGGAGAATAAAAATTTTATACATTTATTAGGCGAAAAAATCCATGTTTATTTAGAAAACACTAACAATAAAAATAAAGTGTTACTTTTACATGGTTTTAATTCGTCTTTTAATATATATCAAAAACTAATAAATGAAAAAGATCGAAACTTTGATATAGCAACTTTTGATTTTCCTGGTTGTGGTCTAAGTTCAAATAACAATAAAATTGATTTAAATTTATATAAATTAATAACAATTGAATTTATTAAAAAATATAATTTGCAAAATTGTGTCATTGTTTCACATAGTTTAGGAGCAATAAGTGCATTAGAAGCTATAAAAAATAACTTTGCACAATTTGCTATTTTAAGTAACCCTTTTCATCCTTTTTTAAACATAAAATCATTTATGATTAAACATCATACTACAAAGCAAATAATAAAATATCATAAAGAAATTATGCATACACAATTAAAAGAAAATCTAATAAAAAAATGAAATTTTGCTAAAAATTTATTTAATGCTTCAAAATTCACATACTTATTTAAAAATCAAATGGTAAATACTAATTACATAGAAACTTATATAAAACCACTATATTTTATAACTAATAAATATGAAATTGTAGCAGGAACAATAGATATCGTTATACCTTTATCTAGTTGTAAAAAATTAGCAAAACAAACTAATAAAAATTTATGAACATTTAAATATCCTCATAAATTATGACAAAATGTTTCTGATATGGATTTACAAATATTAATTGAATTAATAGAAAGGCAATTTAGTGCTTAATGATTTTTTAAAAAATTGAACTAAACATCAAAAAATACATAAATGATTATATATTTTGTCTATATTTATAATTATTGTAGAATGTATAAGTTCTGTTATTGTATTAGCAAGTCTAAATATTTCCTCACAATGAATTATTAATATTACTTTTATTATGATTTTTGTTTTAATAATTTCAGTAATTTTATGGTTTTTACTTAATGTAATATATGCAAGAAAAAAATTAAGATATTATTACATTTATTCATATTTTTATTATAAAAATATTTACTATATAAACAAATTAAGAGGACTATATTTTCCTTTTAGATACTTTGAACAAGATTTCATACAAACAAAAAATTATTTAAAAACGGTTATAAAAAAATATGATTTAGAGCTTTATAAACAAATGTTTGATGAACAAGAAATAAGATAAACAAAAAATTAACATTGCTAAGATGCTAATTTTTTGTTTATGTTTTATTCTAATATATAAGTATTATTTTTGGACTTTTAAATTAGAAAAACTTTGCTTGGTATCAAAAATTATTTCAGGTCCTAATATTTCTTCAATAACTAATAAACGGTTATATTTTGCAATTCTATCTGTTCTTGATAATGAACCTGTTTTGATTTGACCTGTATTAAAAGCAACGGCCAAATCAGCAATGGTAGTATCTTCTGTTTCACCAGATCTATGACTTATAACAGCTGTATATCCTTGAGATTGAGCGAGTTTTATAGCTTCAATAGTTTCAGTTAATGTACCTATTTGATTCATTTTAATTAAAGCAGAATTAATTGCATTACTACTAATTGCTTTTTGAATATATTTTGGATTTGTCACAATTAAATCATCACCAACAATTTGTACATAGTCTCCAAATTTTTCAACCATTAATTGAAATCCTTTTCAATCATTTTCACTATGTGAATCTTCAATAGAAATAATTGGATAACTATTTATTAATTTTGCATAATAATCTACTAATTCTTCAGAAGTAAAAGTTGATTTATAGTCTTTATAATTTTGAAAATCCTCAGGTTTTAATTTTTTAGCAGCCTCAAACTTTTTAAAAATATACACTTGTTTTTCATCATCATAAAATTCACTAGCAGCAGCATCTAATGCAATGGCAACTGCATTTTTACCTGAAGTTGAAGGATTATATCCTGCTTCTTTTATAGCTTTTATAATAAAATCTAGTGCTTCTTCATTAGTATGTAAATTAGGTGCAAAACCTCCTTCATCACCAACGGTTGTATTTTGATTTGCTAATTTTAAAAGTTTTTTTAAAGTATGAAAAATTTTGTTAGCAATTTGTAAAGATTCTTTAAATGTAGTTGCAGCTAAAGGCATTATCATAAATTCTTGAAAATCAATGGTATTTGCAGCATGAGCACCACCATTTAAAATATTTAACATAGGAAGAGGTAAAGTCTTTGAATCCTTTGATCCTAAGTATTGAAATAATTCTAGATTTTTTTCTTGTGCTGCAGCTTTTGCAACAGCTATAGATACACCTAAAATAGCATTTGCACCTAATTTACTCTTAAATTCTGTTCCATCTACTTCAATCATTTTTTTATCAATTAATTCTTGATTAAATACATCCATTCCGATGATTTCTTTTGCAATAATTTTATTAACATTATCAACAGCTTGCATTACTCCTTTTGATTCAAATCAATTATTCGCATACTTAGAATTTTTGTCTCTTAATTCTAGTGCTTCTCTGGAACCAGTACTTGCACCTGAAGGAACTTTTGCAACTGATTTAGTATTTTTTGTGTGTACTTCTACTTCAATAGTAGGATTACCTCTACTATCTAAAATTTCACGGGCTTTTATATGTGTAATTAAAGACATTTTTTCTCCTTATTGTCCAATTAATTATGTTTATAGTAATATATATTTATATAATATAATATATTTATTATAAATGTATTTAAAATAAAAATGAAACAAATAACTAATCTTAAAGGAAAAACATGAATCAACAAAAGACAAATGATTTTATTGATGAAATACAAAAATTAAAAGAAGAAGATTCAATTCTAGCTTTATATAATATACATCACAAAATAATTCATAATCCTTTATCAAAACAAACTGCAATACTAAGAGAAATAGAAAGAGATTTAATGATTTTCATCCTTAAAGAATGTAAATCATCAGAATCTTCATTAGAAACAAATAAAATCATTAAATCAATTCAAAATACTGAAATTGATTACTACTTTATGATTATGTATAATCAATTAAAATTAAGAAATTTACAAGATTTTGCTAATGAATTTCAGTATTTTTTCAGTGTAAATGAAACAAATGATATTCTTTTAACTCTCATTTATAATTTATTGAACTCACAAAAAATAAATTATGATTTTCAATACAAAAAACTCACAATTAATCCATCTAAATTAAAAAATATTGAATCTAATGATGACTTAATGAAAGTTGAAAAAGATATTCAGATACACTATGAAAAAAATCCTAGTGAAGCAAAAATAGCAATACAAGTATTTAGTAAATACATTACTTCATATTGAATTGATATAATTTTTTCAAAAAATACAATAACACCAAAAATTATTCAAAATGTAACAGATTATCTTTTAGGCAAAATTACAATTAATAATTTAAACGAACAAGAAAAGCAGTTGCTAGAAAAATTTTAAAAATTATTATATAATTTATAAATACATATCTAAGGAGTACAAATGATCGATAGAAAAATTAATAAAGACACTTCAGAATTAGTTATTACTGTTCAAGTAGATAGCAAAATCTGAAAAGATGAACAAGAAAAAAGTTTAAAAAAATTACGTAAAGAAGTTGTAGTAAAAGGATATAGAAAAGGTAAAGTACCAGCTGATATTGCTGACAAAAAAATAACTAGTGAACAAATAAAAGGTACAGCATTACAAGCTACCTTAGATGTAGCTATAAAATTAGCAGCTGAAAAAGTTACTGATGAAGATTTTGTGTTAGATAGTGCTGAATATCAAATTAAAGAAATTTCAGATGACAACATTACAATAGAATTTATTTACCCATTACTTCCTGAAATAAAATTAAATGATTACAAAAATTTAAATATTAAATTAGATAGTATAGAAATTTCAGAAGATGATGTTAAAGAACAATTAAAAAACTTACAAATTCGCAATGCTGTTTTATATGAAGTAGAAGATGATAACATTCAAGAGGGAGACCGTGTAAACTTTAATTTCAAAGGATTTATTGATGGTGAAGCTTTTGAAGGTGGAGAAGCTGAAAACTTTCAATTAGAAATTGGTTCAAAATCATTTATACCAGGTTTTGAAGATGCTTTAAAACAATTTAAAAAAGATGATGAAGGTAGTTTTGAAGTAACATTCCCAGATAATTACCACATGGAACACTTAAAAAATAAATTAGCAACTTTTAAAGTAAAAATTAACAAAGTGGAAAGAGCTCAATTATCTGAAATTAACGAAGACTTTATTAAGGAAATAAATATTGAAAACGTTACAACACTTGAAGAATTAAATAATTACTTAAAAGATTTAACAAAACGTGAAAAAATTGAAAAAGCTAAAGAAAAATTCACTACTGAAATATTTGATAAAATTGTAGAAAATTCAGAATACCCATTACCCGGTGCAATTATTCGTAAAGAAATGAAAAACTACTACAAACGTTTTGAAGAATCATTAAAACAACAAGGGGCTACTGTTGAAGAATATTTAGAACTTACAAAATCAACAAAAGAAAAACTTTCTTTAGAAATCAATAAAGAAGTTGTAAGAAACTTAAAAATTTCATTTACTTACACACAATTAGCTAAAGATGAAAACATTAAATTAAATGACCAAGATTATGAATTAGAATATAAAAAATTATCTGATCTTTACAAAATGCCTCAAGAAGAAATTCAAAAATACATTACTAAAGAACAAATTCAAATTCCTCTAATAAACTTAAAAATTGTTGCTACATTAGCCAAATACAATGATCCTGAAAATTACAAAACATTTTTTGGTGAAATATTAGAAACTAAAGAAGAAATTCAAAAAGAAGAAAAATAACAAATTAGACCACTTAATAAAGCGGACAACAAAAATTAAGATTGTGCAATGTGTTAATTTTTGTTGTCCACCTTTATTGTTAAACAGTTTAAAAAAATTAACATTCGTAAAAATGTTAATTTTTTTTTGTTCATCTTTATTATCTCGGATCTTTTTTAGTTCTTCAATACATTCACCATTTATAATTTTATTTAATATTTTTTTCATAATAACCTCTATATTTATTATTGTGTAGTTTCGATAACATTAAAATTATAAAATATTGAAATAGACCATTAGAATACAAAAAACACACTGTTTATGAGTGTTTTTTGTTATAAAATGTTTATTTCAATTATTGTAGTTTGATTAGTTTTCCCATTTTTAATAATTTTAAATGCTAATTCATCTTGATAAACAAAACGGTCGTTTTTGTGCAAATTATGACCTTGTTTTAAAACTATTCAATCAGCTAATTCCATTTCTTCTTCTGATTCTTCTAATTCAATTTCTATATCTAATTGTTTAAATAATGTTTTAATTTCTACATCTCCATTAGCTCTTGATTTTTCTAATGAAATTTCATATATCTCTTCGTTAGTATCATATTCATCATAAATTTCACCAACAAGTTCTTCTAGAATATCTTCCATTGTAATAATACCTTTAACTTCATCTGAAGTATTATTTTGAATAACAAACGCCATTTGACTTCGATTTAAACGCATTTTTTCTAATGCTTTAGATAGACTCATATTAACAGTTACTTTAGGTACAGACTTTAAATAATTCAGTACTTTACCTTGTTTTAAGAAAAAGATATCTTTTAAATGAACAATACCAATAAATTTATCATTTTTTAAAATTGGTAGTCTTGAATATTGAGTTTCATTAAATAATTTTAAAGCATCAATAATTGAAGCATTAGATTTTATATATGAAACATCTTTTAATCTAATATAGTGTCTTTGTACTTTAGTTGAATCTAAATCTAATGCATTTTGTGTTAATTTAGCTTCTTTTGTTTCTAACACACCTTCATCACTAGCAATATTTAACATCGATTTAATTTCTTCTTCACTATTTGTAACTAAAACTTTTTTTCCTAGTTTTGATATAAGAATAGTAATCGGAAAAGTTAAAATATATCAAAAATGAATAAAATATACAGCTAATTTTAAAAAACCAATTGTATGTGATTTGGCTATTAACTTAGGAATGATTTCACTAAATACAACTATGATAGGTGTTAAAACTACTGTTGAAATAATTGGTACTAATTGACTATTTGCACCTAATCATATACCTAAAATATATGAGGTAAGTGCAGAGGAACCAATATTTACTAAATTATTAACAAATAATATTGTACTTAATGTTTGATTAAATGATAAATAATGTTTTTTTATTAATTTAGCACCTTTTTCTTTTTTTTCTAGCATATTTTCTATTTTTGCTAAGTTTAAAGAAGTATAAGCTGTTTCAGATCCAGAAATTATAGCTGATGTAATTAATAATAAAATTAAAACAACGAATAGTATAATTTGTAAAAATAGATTGTTATTATTTGACATGGTTTCCATACTTTGACTAGAATTTAAAGCATAAAGTATTTTCGGGGATTCTTCTAACATATTGTCCTTATTTTTAAATAATATATATTGTAATTATATAAAATTACTAATTATTATCAACATAATATTTGAAATTTTTAAAATTATTTTTTCTTTGTTATAATACTATTATTATTAATAATAATATTCTTGTATTTCAACAAATAATTAGGAGAAAACATGACACCAACCAAATTATGGGGAATGGGAGGTTTTCAAGAAATTGGAAAATCTACTCTCGCAATCGAACATAATAACAAAATATTTATACTAGATAATGGAATTAAATTTCACGATTCTTTTACAACAGGAATAAAAGGTTCAATTCCAGACTATACCTATTTAAAAGATAATCAAGACAAAGTTATGGGTGTTTTCATAACACATGGTCACGAAGATCATATTGGAGGAATACCTTACTTAGTTCAACAAGTTGATGTAAAACGTATTTATGCACCTAGATTAGCTATCCAATATTTAAAATTAAAATTTGCTGATTTTAAAATCAAGGTCAATGTGGAATTTATTGAACTAGAAAGAGATTCAAAATACATTTTTGATGATGTAACTGTAGATGTATGAACTGCTCAGCATTCTATTCCTGATGCTTTTGGTATTAGATTTACAACACCTAATGGTTCAATTATGTGTACTGGTGATTTTCGTTTTGACTATAATCCCATTGGAAATTTAACAGATTTTAGTAAATTAGAACAAATAGGTAAAGAAGGACTTGATATTTTATTAAGTGATTCTACCAATGCTATGAGACCAAACCATTCTCCTTCTGAATCTGATATTTTAAAAGATATTAAAAAACATATGGAAGAAGCAACTAAAAAAGTTATTGTTACTGCTTTTGCTTCTAATTTAACAAGAGTCAAAGTAATAATTGAACTAGCTGCAAGCATGAATAAAAAAGTTGTATCTTTTGGACGAAGTATGGTACAAAGTGTTCAAATAGGAAGAAAATTAGGTTATATTGATGTTGCTGATGATGTTTTCATTGATAAAAAACATGTATCAAAATATCAAGATAATGAATTACTTATTTTAACAACTGGTTCTCAAGGTGAAGAAATGGCTGGACTTGCAAAAATGTCTATGTCAAAACACCCACAAATAGATATTAAAAAAGGTGATGTTATTATTTTTAGTTCGAGTCCTATCCCTGGTAATAGATCAAAAATAGAATTATTAATTAATCGCCTTTATAAGTTAGGAGCAATAATTAAAGAAAATGGTGTAGATGGTTATTTACATACATCAGGTCATGCTTACAAAGATGAACATAAAACCATTTTTAAATTAACTAAACCTAAATATTTTATGCCTTATCATGGTGAATATAGAATGAGTGTAGTTCATGGTTATACTGCAACTGAATGTGGAGTGAAAAAAGAAAATATTGTTATCGCTAAAATGGGTGAAGTATATCAATTATTAGATCACAAACTAAGTTTAACAGACCAAAAAATTCATATTGGTCCAGTATTTATTGATGGTGAAATAGTTTCAAAAATTAATTCTAATATATTAAAAGAAAGAATGGAACTAGCATCAAATGGTTTTGTTCATGTTATTGTAGCTATTAACAAAGAAAAAAATATCATTTTAGGAAAACCTAGGGTTGTAAGTCGTGGTGCATTTTATGTAAAAAATTCAGCTGAATTAGTTGATGAAACAAAAAGACTTGTACATTCAGCTATCTTATACACAATAATAAACAAAAAAGACTGAACCATACCTGAATTAAAACAATTAATAAAAGATCGACTAGAACCATTTTTCTATAAACAAAAACGTCGTAATGTGGTTGTCATATCAACTATACTAATGGCAGATGGATTAAAAAAACAAGCTAAGAATATGAGTCCAAATAATAAAACTAATGTAGTCAAAGATAAAAAAACTCCACCAGTGAAAAATAATAAAAAACAAACTCAAGAAACTAAATCAATTGAAAAACCAAAAAAAACAAATAAGCGAAAAGAGCAATCTTAATTCGCTTATTTTTTTAAATTTAAATATAAGTATTTTCTTCTAAAAATTGCCAAAGTTCATTAAACACTTCTCTGATATAAAATTTATTAAAGTTTTTTTGATATTCGTCAAAATCTTTATTTAAAAAATAAATAGATTTTAAATATTCACTATCTTTATTTACATTTGAGTGTTTAAAACACAAATAACCACCTTGATAAAATTCGAAATTAGTTATTTGGTCTTTTCTATTACAAATAACACAACCTTTGTAATTAGGATATAATCCAAAACAATATAATGCTTGATTTAAAATATATAAAAGTATTTTAAAATCATTACCATAACCAAAATTTTCAAATAAATCAAAACAAATATCAGTAACTAAATAAAAATTTTCTTTTAATGCATTTAATAATTTTAAAAGCTTTATAGTCACAATCTTATCAGTATTTAAATTAAAAGAAATAACAGTAGTAGACGTTTTTAATTTGGATATTTTTGAAACTAATCTAGCTTCAAAAATTTCTACTTCAATGACATTTAATAGTTGTAAAGATACTCTATTTTTTGATAACGGTTTTTGAGTTCCTTTTGCCACAAAAGTAATTTTTTTAGATGGTGTTAATATAGTAACAATTTCATCTGCATCAGCATATGGTTGTTTATTTATAACAATACCTTTATATATTTTTTCCATACATAAATTATAAAAACAAAAAAAGATAATTTTTTATTATAATTTTATTAATATGAAATCAGTCAAAAAAACTTTATTTTATTACCGTGTAATAATGCCTCTTTTGTGAATAGGTATTTTTTTGATATGAATAGTTTTATACTTTAAATCATCTTTTGTTGAAACAACATTTTCAACAGCAATGACACCATTTTTAGTGTTGTTTTTATGAATTTGTTATAAAATGCTAAAATTAACAAAATACAAAAGAACATTAGAAATGTATTATATTCAAAAACTATATCATAAAAAGAATAATAAAATTCTCGCTTGATATGTAAAATTATTAATCGGATGATATGAATATGATAAATGCATAACAGCAATAAATAACTATCAACCATTAAAACAAATTATTGATAATTATTCAAAATACACAAAACAAGAAGATTATTTTTTAACAAAAAAATTAGATGATAATTATATTGAAAATAGTTTATATAAATCAAAAATTATATATAAAACTTGTATTATTTTAAGTTGAATATTCTTAATAATTCCTTTTCTTTATTTAGCATTAGTAATAACAGTGTTTGGTTTTATAGCACCATTAGAAGAAACTATAACAAGAACAAATAAACCATATAACTATATAATGCACTGAGTAATACCTAGTCTGATGATTGTTGTCTTAGTTGTTAAAAAGATATTAGCAAAATACATATTTAGAAAATACTATTTATTATATATTTATTCAGTATATACAAAAGAAGATCAAAAATATCTTTTACATCTTTGAAGATTTAAAAATGATGAATTTTTATTCTTTGTTCAAAATATAAAACTAAATCTAACTACAAAAACATTAGCTGGAGAAATATACATATTTAATAAAAAAATTACTCTATAATTCTTTAATCAAGAAACATAATCGGTTTCCTGATTTTTTTATACTAAATTATTTACATACACCATCTAAAAATATTTCTAGCATCAATATTTTAATTATCTTGCATAGTAGAGAAGAAGTTAATTATCTTAGAATAAGATATTAAAAAATTAACACCAAAGTGTTAATTCTTAAATAAGTGTAATTTTAATTTTATTCATTTGTTTCAGTGGTTTTTTGTTCTGATTTAGAATTATCTTTTTCAACTTCGTTGATTAATGTATCAAAATCTAATTCAGTTGTTGGTTCACTACCACCATATTTTGCTTTATCATCAAGAACTTGAGGTGGTAATTTCATATGTGTTGAAATATATTCTATTTCTTCAGCAACAATAGTTTCTTTAATTACTAATGCTTCTTTAATTAATTCTAATAATTCACGATTTTCTGCTAGGATTTCAGATGCTTTTTTATCTGCTTCCATAATAATTTTTCTAACAGCTAAATCAATTTCTTGTCCTACTTTAGAACTAAATGAAGCATTTTTTGTATAGTCTCTTCCTAAAAATGGATTTGAAGAATCTTCTTCATATTTAATTGGACCTAATTCACTCATTCCTCACTCAGTAACCATTCTTCTTGCGATTTGAGTAGCCTTAGAAATATCATCACTTGCTCCAGTTGAGACATTCTCTTCACCATAAATTAATCTTTCAGCAGCTCTTCCTCCCATAAATGAGGTAATAATTGCAATAAGATCCTTTTTAGAACGATTATATTTTTCTTCTTCAGGCATCATTAAGTTATAACCACCAGCATTTCCTCTAGGAATAATGGTAATTTTTTGAACTTTATTTCCACCTTTAATTTTAATTCCTACAACTGCATGTCCTGCTTCATGGTATGCAACTGCAATATTTTCTTCTTTTGAAATAGTTCTAGATTTTTTAGCAGGTCCGCTCATTACTCTATCAATTGCTTCATCAATTTGTTCGATAGTAATAACACCTGTTTTTTCTCTAACACTTAATAATGATGCTTCATTAACAACGTTTTCTAATTGAGCACCACTAAATCCTGGAGTTCTTTTTGCAACTTGTGCAAAATTAATTGTTTTATCAATTCTTTTTCCTCTAGCATGAAGTTTTAAAATTGCTTCTCTTTCTTTTACATCAGGTAAACCTACTGTAATAGTTCTATCAAAACGACCAGGTCTTAATAATGCAGGGTCTAAAACATCTGTTCTATTTGTTGCGGCCATTATTAAAATACCGCTATTTTCAGTAATTCCATCCATTTCAACTAGTAATTGGTTAAGAGTTTGTTCTCTTTCATCATTTCCTCCTCCAATTCCAGCTCCACGGCTTCTTCCTACAGCATCTAATTCATCTATAAATATAATTGCTGGTGATGATTTACGAGCTTCTCTAAACATTTCTCTAACTCTTTTTGCACCCATACCAACAAATAATTCAACAAAACTTGATGCAGAAATAAATAGAAATGGTACTTTAGCTTCTCCAGCTGTTGCTTTTGCTAGTAAAGTTTTTCCTGTCCCTGGAGGGCCTCCTAATAAAATACCTTTTGGAATTCTTGCTCCAGCTGCAGAATATTTTTTAGGATTTTTTAAATAATCTACAAGTTCCATTACTTCTTCTTTGGCTTCTTCATTACCTGCAATATCTGAGAATTTAACTTTAGATTCTACCCTAATTGCTTGACTTTTAGATTGAGTAATTCCTGATATTTGTCCTGAACTTTTGAACATTAAGAAGAAGAAAATAATCATAATAATTGTAATAATTACTGATGGTATTGCTCTTATTCATGCACTTGCACTATTACTTGGTACTAATGCTGCATTTAAAACACCATTTTCTCCATTAGGTGATATTAAAGCATTTTTTAGTGAATCAATTGTGTTTTTATCATTAATTAGTAAGTAATTAACTGATTTATAAAATCCTTCTTTTTGTCATGGCATTGCATAAACATAAAAACTATTTGGTACATTTCCATCAATCATAGTTACTTCAAACCGTCCAGCATAACCATTATCAGTGAATTTAGTTAAATAAACATTATCACCTGTACTATCTGCAGCTCTTGTTATTTGATCTTGTAAGAAATAAATATCTTTTGTTTCAGTGTAATCTTTTCTTACAAAAACAATAACTAATATGATAGCAATAATAATTGCAATAATAATAAATGTAATCATTCATTTTGTTGCTTTGGAATTTCAAAATGAATTAGGTTTTTTATTATCATTATCTTTAGTGTTTTTCATAAAACCCCTTTTTTATAATAATTAATAATATTTTAAATTATAGTTAGTTTTTTTTATTAATTTAAAATAAGTTTGTTTTTCTTTTTGTATAAATAAGTATCAGTTTTTAATAAATATTTGCTAGTTCTGTTGTTAGGAGAAATAATAAAAAATCATATTGAAGCAAGTTTTTTTCATGAAAGTTTAATATTTTCAAAATTTTGATGTAATAAATAAAATAAAACATATTGTGGGTATTTGATTTTTAAAAGTATTTTTTCTTCACAACTAAATTCATTATTTCTTCAAAATTGTATTTCTTTTTCAACTTCTCTACTAGTATAAGTAAATTTTTTATTCGCTAATTGAAAAATTTGAATTTCTTTTTGTTTTTCTTCTTTAGTTAATATCTTTATTTTATTTCTAAGTTTATTTCTTGTATAAATATCTTGTGCATTAGTATAATCAACTGCATAATCTATTTTTTTTGCTTTGACTTGTTCTTCAATATCACTTTTTCAATATTTATGAACAAAGGGACGATAAATATTCATACCATTAATTACATTTCTTTGTTTGATACCATAATATAAAACAGATCTATCACATATTTTTTGCATAATAGCTGTTTCTAACCAATCATCTTTATGATGTGCAGTAAGTAATTTTGAACAATGGTAATGGTCATAAATAGTTTTAAAAAAATCATATCTTTGTTTTCTTGCAATGTCTTGAAAATTTCCTTTATATTCAAAATCTTGGGCAATGTGTAATTTATGGATTCTAATATTATGTTTTTTACAAAACTGAGTAACAATAAATTCATCTTTTCAAGAATCACTACGTTTATTGTAATTAACAAACGCAACCACAATATTTCTTTTTTTATACTTATCTAACATAAACATACTATCAGCACCACCACTAACAGCTAAAAGTAAAGTTTCTTCCATCTTAATCTACCTCTGTATTAAATTGGGTAATAGCAAATCTAATATCATTAAATAAAAATGTTTCTAAAAACTCTACACTTCTATTTATAGTTTTATTAAAAATTTCTTGATCTACTACAGGTATTTTGGCTAATACATAATCTTTTGCTGCTCCAATAGGTCGACCTATTCCAATTTTTAATCTTTTTAATTCTTTTGTATTTAATTTATTAATTATATCTGCCATTCCATTATGTCCACCAGCTGAACCTGTGGTTTTCACAACAGCTTTACCAACAGCGTGATCCATATCGTCATAAACTACGATAATATCATTTGTAGAAATTTTAAAAAACTGAACAATTTGTTGAACAAAATCACCACTTAAATTCATATAAGTTAAAGGTTTTGCAATAATAAAATCTTCACCTTTAACAAACTCACCTTTAAACTTTTCTTTTCATCCGTTATCTAGTTCTAATTTTTTTACTAAATTATCAATAACAGCAAATCCAATATTATGTCTTGTGTTATTATACATTTCACCAGGATTCCCCAGACCAATAATTAGTTTCATTTTACTCCTTTATAATTTCTCTCATAGTTTTTGAATCGAAGTACTTCGACGTGAATCTTTGTCATTTTTTATTCCAATTTCCAAAGCTGATTTTTGTCCATAAATAAATGAATAAGATTTTGCTCGTGTAATGGCTGTATATATTAATTTCTTACTTAATAAGGTTTTTGCTTCATTAAATAACACTGTTAAAACTATTTCACTTTCTGAGCCTTGATATTTATGCACTGAAGTACAATAAGCTAACATTGTTTTTTTAATAAATTCAGAAGGTGTATAACTTATAGTTTTACCACCTTCAAAAACAACAAAAATAAACAAAATTTGCCCTGAATTTGCATTAGTTTGAGAAATTTTTTCAATATATCCAATTTCCCCATTAAAAATATTTTTATTTGGATCATTTTCTAAATTAATAACTTTATCATTAATATATACTGTTCGACTAAAAATTTTATATGGTTTTTGATTTTCAAGTGTTTTATAAAAATCTTGAATTTTTTCATTTAAATTATCAATTCCAGTTTGATATTTATAAATTGGACTTAAAATTGCAATATCTTTTTTTGTATACCCTTGTTGATGTAATTGCTGGATTTTATTAATTATTATGTTTGCAAGTTGAGATGTTTCAACTTCAATAAAAGATGATCTATTTCCTTTAAAATCAGGAATTTGTGATTCATTTATTTTTTTTGCATCTTCTATAATTTCAAAATTTTCATTTTGACGATAATTTTTTTCTAAAAATATTGTATTGGTAATTTCATTTTTAATAAAATCATTAATTAAATAACCTGAACCTATTGCAGGTAATTGGTCTTTATCACCAACTAAAATAATTTTTTTTAAATCATATCGATTTATTGCAAACAATAAATAATAAAATAAATCAGTAGAAACCATCGAAAACTCATCGATTATTAACACTTTAATACTCAATGATTCTTCTTTTATTCCAAAATAACCACCTTCTGTATCTCATTTAAGTAATGAATGAATTGTTGATGCTTTTATGATGTTATGTTTGTTTATATTAATTGTTGCTCTACCTGTTGGAGTTACAACTGCAATATCTTCTTCTTTATATTGTTGTCTTAATTGTTTAATAATTTCATTAGTTACTAATGTTTTACCAGTACCAGGAGCACCAGTGATTAAACTTAATGTATCTTGTAAAGCTAATTCTACAGCTTTTTTTTGAACACTATCTAATTTTGATACTTTAATTTGTAGGGGATTTTTATCTCCGTGTTTTTTTAAATATTTTAATCTTGTAACGATATATTTTTCTTGTTCATATAGTCACATAGGTTCAACAAATAAACTATTTAATTTAATTACTTTTTTGGCTTCAATTAATTCATCTAAAGCTTCAAAAAAATCATTTTGAGATATATTAGATTCTTTTTTTCTAACTTCCATTAATAAATTAGCAATAGGTATTTTAGTATTTCCTGAATCAAATAAATAAGTGTTTAAAATATCAAAAACCAGAACTTCATTTTTTTGAGCTAAATCATCTTTTTTTAATTTCACTGCGATTTTAAAAATATCACTAAATGTCACATTTTTTAGTTCAAAATAAAGAGGTCAAGGATTATCTTGATATTTTTTATAAAATTGACTGGCTGGACATGATTGAATTAGTTTTCCATAAAAAGTATCACTTAAACCACATTCATAAATAAATAAACGTAATTTAGTAGCTGCTTCATTATTTTTTAAATCATTACTTAAATTATCATATGTCTCTTGAGAAATGTTTAAATCAGTGTGTTTTAATTTTTTTTCTTTAATTTTATCTAAAACATCTAAACCAAAAGTGTCAATTATATTTTGTGCTTTAATAAGACCAATTCCTTTATAAGCACTAGATGATAAAAATTTCAAAATATAAGCTTTATCAGTATCTTTAGTTTCTTCAATTTGATCTATTGCATATGTATTAGGATAACGGGAATTTTTTAAATCAATTAAAGTAATTTTATAAATTTTATTGTACTCAATTTCAAACTTTTCAGTTCGCAAAGAAACACTTTTAAATTTGTTCAGTACAAAGTTATTATCTTGCTCAATAATTTCACTCACATTAAAAGCAGTTAATCTAAAATTTCCATCATTTGATAGAAATATTTCTTTTGTAAATTTTCCTTTAACAATTGTCGACATATATTATTAAATTTTAAACTAAAAGATAGCAAATAATTATAAAATGTACTATCATTCTCACTAAATTTTGTTTTTAATTCAATTTAAAAATTTTCCCTACTTATAAAAGTATAATAATATAGATATTACAAAAAAATAGGAGTAAATTATGTTAGATCTAAAATCTTTATTACAAGACCCAAACAAAGCAATCAGAGGTTTAAAAAACCGAAATTTTGACACCAATGAACTATTAAAATTAATTGATCTTGTTACTAAAAGAAATAAAAAAACATTTGAACTAGAACAAAATCAAGCACTAAGAAATCAATTAAGTGAACAAATTGGAATTTTCAAAAGAAATAAACAACCAGTTGGTGATATTTTAAAACAAGTTAATGAAGTCAAATTATTAATTGAAAAAGAAAATACTGAATTAAATTCTTTAAATCAACAAGTAGAAGATATTGCACTAAGAATACCTAATATTCCTTATGATGATGTCCCTGTCGGTGTAGATGAAGATGAAAATGTTGTTATTAATGAATATGCAAAACTGGGAAGAGGTTTAGTTAAAAATGTAAAAGCGCATTATGAAATTGCAAAAGATTTAGACATAGTTGATTTCGAAAGATCAGTAAAATTAGCTCAAAGTCGTTTTGTTTTATATAAAAAAGAAGGTGCAAAATTAGTTAGAGCACTTGCAAATTTTATGTTAGATACACATATTAATAATGGTTATGAAGAACTAATGCCAGCACATTTAGTTAATGCACAAATGTTAATGGGTACTGGACAACTTCCTAAATTTAAAGAAGATTTATACAAATTAGAAAATGAAGATTTATGATTAATTCCTACTGCTGAAGTTCCAGTAACAAACTATCATAATCAAGAAATTATTGATTTATCAAAAACAAAGAAATTTGTTGCTTATACTAAATGTTTTCGTTCAGAAGCTGGAAGTGGTGGAAAAGATACTCGTGGTTTAATTAGACAACATGAATTTCATAAAGTTGAACTTGTTAAGTTATCAAATAAAGAAAATGTTTTAAAAGATTTTTATGATACTGTTGAAGATGCTAAAAATATTTTAAAACTTCTTGAAATTCCTTTTAGAGAAGTTGTTTTATGTACTGGTGATATTGGATTTAGTTCAGCAAAAACTATTGATTTAGAATTATGAATTCCTAGTGAACAAAAATACCGTGAAACTTCATCTATTTCAGTATTTTTTGACTTTCAAGCAAGAAGATCAATGATTAGATATCGTGATAATGAAAATAAAGTTCAATATGCAAACACAATTAATGGTAGTGGTTTAGCAATAGATAGAGTTGTAGCAGCGATTTTAGAAAATTATCAAAATGCAGATGGAACAATATCAATTCCTCAAGCGTTAATACCTTACTTTGGAAAAGATTTAATCAAATAATGCAATTAGCTTCAATCGTATTACTTATAGCTGTTTTAATCAGTGTAGTTGTTACATTTTTATATGTATTATGAGAAATTAAAAACCTTAAAACCAAAGTATTAACACAAAATGATGCTAACGATAATGATTTTAAAAAAGATATTAATAATTTAAATACACAAATAGATTCTTTAAAATCAGAAATTTTAAAAAATAGTGGTGTATTAGGTGAAAAAATTTCATCTAATATTGATGCTAATGACAAATTTATTAAAGAAATTAGTAATAACGTTTCTCATTGAAAAGAAACATTTAATAATCAATTTTCAAAACTAAACACAGATTTTAATGAAATAAAAGAAAAAATACTAAAAGAAAATGCAGAAAACGTTAAACAGTTGGAAAAAGATGTTTTAGATAAATTAGAACATTTAACTAAAAACTTTAATGTAATTATTGAGAATGGATTAAAAGATATAAATAAAACATTTGATGAAAAATTATCAAAAGACATTAACGAAAAATTAAATACTCATTTTTCTACAATAAACAAACAAATGAATGAACTAAGTAAAAACTTAACACAATTTGAAACTATACAAGAATCTGTTACTTCTTTAAATAAAACATTTACAAATGTTAAACTATATGGAACAGTTGGGGAAATAAGTTTAGAAAATATTTTAAATGAAGTATTTGGTGTATCAACTGAACTTGTTCAAAAGCAATTTAATATAAACCCTAAAAATGATAATAAAGTTGATTTTGCAGTAAAAATTTTTGATAAAAACAATGAATCACTTTGACTTCCAATAGACTCTAAATTCAATTTAGGTCTATATCGGGACTATTTAAATAATCCTAGTGAAAATAAAAAACGTTTAATTGACACAATTAAAACACAAGCTAAATCAATTAGTGAAAAATACATTGTTTCTCAAATAACTTTAGATTATGCAATTATGTATTTACCTGCTGAAAGTTTACACGGTTTTGTTTATGATAATAGTGAATTAATTGATGAATTATGATCTAAATATAAAATTATTCCTGTTGGTCCTTCAGCTATTATTGCTGCTCTAAATAGTGCACTTCTATTATATAAACAAGCACAAATTTCCAAAGACGCACACAAAATCATCGGTTATTTAGAAGGAATTCAAAATAATTTTAAAAACTTATATAAAAACTTAGAAAGTATCAAAAAATACAACATAGATTCAGCAAATAAAATTGATACCGCAATTAAACAAGCAAATACTTTTAACAAAAACGTAGAAAATATTTTAAGTAAAAAAATTGTCCAAAAAATCCAAAAACAAACAGAAAATTTAGAAGAAAATTCAGATGATTTCGATCAATAAAAATGTATAAATAAGAAGGGTCAAAATAATGACTTTTTTTATTAATTTTTTTGCTTTTTTGGTTTATTATTTATATAAATAAATGGAGAAAATATGAGAGAATATTTAGAACTTTTAAAACTTGTAAAAGAAAAGGGAATAGAAAAAACAGATAGAACAAATACAGGAACTATAAGTTATTTTGGAACTCAAACAAGATATGATTTAAAAAAAGGTTTCCCGCTTTTAACAACTAAAAAAATGGCCTGAAAATCAATAGTTATTGAACTACTTTGATTTTTAAAAGGAGACACTAATATTAAATTTTTAGTAGATAATAATGTAAATATATGAAATGAATGACCATATGAACATTTTCAAAAATCTTCTAATTATAAAGGTGAAACTATTGAAGAATTTATAACAAAAATACGTGAAAATGATGCTTTTGCTAATGAATTTGGAAACTTAGGACCAGTTTATGGAAAACAATGAAGAGATTTTTTTGGCGTGGATCAAGTAACTAATTTAATTCAAGATATTAAAAATAATCCATATTCAAGAAGACATATCATAAGTGCATGAAATCCTGCTGAAATTAATAAAATGATGTTACCTCCTTGTCATTCATTTTTCCAATTTTATGTCAATAAAAATGATGAATTATCATTGCAACTTTATCAAAGAAGTGGAGATTTATTTTTAGGTGTACCTTTTAATATTGCTTCATATTCATTACTTTTAATGATGGTAGCTCATGTATGTAATTTAAAAGTTGGTGAATTTGTTCATACTATTGGAGATACGCATATTTATTCAAATCATATAGATCAAGTTAATTTACAACTAACTAGAACACCAAAAAAATTACCAACAGTAAAATTAAATTCTCATATTAAAAATATTTTTGATTTTACTTTTGAAGACATACAACTAGAAAACTATGATTATTGACCAACCATTAAAGCAAAGGTGGCTGTATAATGATTAAATTAATTGTCGCAATGGATAAAAACAATTTAATAGGTAACGGAACTAGATTACCTTGAAAAATTGCTGAAGAATTAAAACATTTTAAAGAAAAAACACTCAATCACGCACTGATTTTTGGTAAAAATACTTATTTATCTTTACCAAAATTACCTTCAAGAAAAATCTTTGTTTTATCTGAAACGGACATTGAAGGAGTTTATAAAACCATTAAAAATGAACAACAACTTTTGGAATTATTTAAAGAATATAAAGATAGTGAAGATGTTTTATTTATAGCAGGCGGTAAATTTGTCTATGAACATTATTTTTCATATGCAGATGAGTTAATTATTTCAAGAATAAAAGACACTTATGAAGGAGATGTATACCTAAATTTAAGTACTGAAAATTACAAACATATAAAAGATGAAGAACATGAAAAATTCATTGTAGAATACTGAAAAAAATAATTTTCTAAACTTTTTTGGTATAATTTCATTGCAATTTATTAATTGCCTCTAGCAAGTGGGAGATTTAATCAATTAAATCATTTGCACCACAATTTTTGAAAGGAAAATTTTATGGCTAAAGAATTAGTAAGAATTGCTAAACTAGAATTCAATGCTGGACAAGCAAAACCAGGTCCTGCATTAGCTGGTTTAGGAATTGTAATGCCTGAATTTACAAAACAATTTAATGATGCAACAAAAGACAGAGGATCTGAACCTGTTCCAGTAAAAATTTGAGTATACAAAGATAAATCTTTTGATTTTAAAATATTTACTTCACCAGCCTCATACAAATTAAAAGAAGCTGCAAAAATTAAATCAGGAGCACATAACTCAAAAAAAGAAGTTGTTGCAACAATTTCATATAATCAATTAAAAGAAATAGCTGAATACAAATTACCAGATTTAAACACTGATTCACTAAAATCAGCAATGAAACAAATAGCAGGAACAGCAAAAAATATGGGAATTAAAATAGAAGGTTACCCAGTAGAAGAAGAGGCTAACTAATGAAAAAGATTTCAAAAAACTTACAAAAAGCAAGAGCTTTAGTAGATAAAAATGCTGTTTATTCATTAGAAGAAGCTATTGAATTAGCAAAAAAAGCTTCATATGCAAAATTTGATGCTTCAATTGATTTAGCTATTAAATTAAATATTGATACTCGTAAAGCTGACCAACAACTACGTGGTTCTGTAGTATTACCACATGGTACTGGGAAAACTGTTAAAGTATTAGTTGCTACTGATGATGCAACTGGACAACAACAAGCAAAAGAAGCAGGTGCAGATTATGTTTATTCAGCATCTGAGTTACCTGAAGTTTTAAATCAAGATAAATATGATTTTGATGTTATAGTAGCAGATCCAAAAATAATGGCTATTTTAGGAAAATATGGTAAAAAATTAGGTCCAAAAGGTCTAATGCCTAACCCTAAAACAGGTACTGTAACCATGACACCAGGAAAAACAGTTGAAGAATTGAAAAAAGGTAAAGCAAATTACCGTGCAGAAAAAGCAGGAATTATTCACTCATTAATTGGAAAAGCATCAATGTCTACAAAAGACTTAGCAGAAAATGCTCAAACATTAATAACTACAATTAAACGTTTAAAACCAGCCGCTGTAAAAGGAACATATATGTTAAACTTAACAGTATCTGCAACAATGGGCCCATCAGTAAAAATTAAAATTGATTAATTTAATTATTTAAACATCACAGATAAATAAGGTTTTTTATTATTTCTCTGTTGATGTTTATTTTTTGATTTAAGAAACATAATTGGTTTATTTAACTTATAGGCTTTTAAAAGCTTAAATTTTTGGTAAAATTTTTATAGTATAAATATTTATTTATAATCTAAATATTGTAACAAAAAAAGAGGTATTATGACTATTAAACAAATATATGAAAAACCTATTGATTTTGATGGACAAATATATAAAATTGAAGGTTGAGTGACAAACAACCGTGGAAACAACAAAATACGTTTTTTAGAAATTAATGATGGAAGTTCAGTTAAAAATTTACAAGTTGTTTTAAAAGCAGAAAATATTGATTTAAATCTTGTTGAAGCTGCTAGATTAGGTAGTGCTATTTCAATTGAAGGTAAATTAGTATATACTGAAACAGCTAAACAACCAATCGAATTACAAGCTTCAAAATTTCAAGCTTTAAGTATTTCAGATGAAGATTATCCAATACAAAAAAAAGAAATTACTTTAGATTTTTTAAGAGAAATACCACATTTAAGACATAGAACTAATTTATTAAGAACTGTTTTTTTAATTAGATCCGCATTAGCTCAAGAAATTCATAAATATTTTGCAGATAATAATTTTATGTATGTAAATAGTCCAATTATTACTGGAAATGATGGTGAAGGTGCTGGAGAATTATTTGTTGTTGATGATGAAAACAAAGAACATTTTTTTAAAGCAAAGGCAACTTTAGGTGTAACAGGTCAATTACATGCCGAATCATATGCTTTAGGTTTTAAAAAAGTTTATACATTTGCACCAACATTTAGAGCAGAATACTCACATACTTCAAGACATGCAGCAGAATTTTGAATGATTGAACCTGAATGTGCATTTTATAATTTATCTCAAATCATTCATCTTGCTGATGATTTATTAAAAACATCTATCAAAAATACAATAAAAAAATTACCTAATGAATTTGCATATTTAGAAGCCAATGTCAAAAGTAATCTTTTAGAAGATTTAAATACATTTATAAACACCAAACTTCAAACTCTAGAATATCAAAAAGCATTAGAAATTTTAAAACAAAATAAAGATAAATTTGAAGAACAAAACTTCGAATTTGGTGTTGATTTAGCTAGTGAACATGAAAAATTTCTTGCAAATGAATATATTAAGGGACCTGTTGCTGTTATAAATTATCCAAAACAAATTAAAGCTTTTTATATGTATCAAAATCCAGATAATCAAACAGTGGCTGCTTTTGATTTACTAGTTCCAGGTATAGGTGAATTAGTTGGAGGAAGTCAAAGGGAAACCGATTACAATAAATTATTAAATAGAATGAAAGAATTAAATATGAATATCGAACCTCTTCAATGATATTTAGATTTAAGAAAATATGGCGATTATATGAGTAGTGGTTTTGGAGTTGGTTTTGAAAGATTAATTATGTATGTAACTGGTATCAATAACATAAGAGATGTTATACCTTATCCAAGAACACCAGGAAACTTAAAAATGTAGGTTATTATATGAAATTAAATATTATAGTTCCATTTTATAATCCCAGTGAAAGCATTAAAACAACACTAGCAGACTTACTAGAACAAAAATCCAAAAATTTTCATTTACATATTATTATTGATAATCCTTCACTAGAACAATTAGAAGAAATTTATGAAATTAAAAATTTATTATACATTGATAATTACTCTATAACAATAAATTCCAAACATCAAGCAATTAATAAAGTCATTTATGAAGCTTTATTAGATTCAAAAGAAGAATATTCATTTATTTTTTATCCTGATACAGAAATAAACAGTAACTGAGTAGAAAATTTATTAAATATTTTAGAAAATAATAATATAGATATTTTAGAAACAAGATCAATGTATCGTGGTTATGTAAAACATAATGAAAAAATCAAACCTCTAAATAATACTATTTATGACTTATCTCAAAATGATAATCCTATTGTATTTAGTTCACCAGTTATGTTTAATAAAATTGTAAAAACAAACTTATTAAAGCAAATTTTTGCAAATTGAAAATCTTTAAAAAGTTTTAATAAAGAATATTCAATTGATATCAATTATTCAATTCTCCTGAATGCAAATACATATATGTATACAAGTGAAATTGAAACTTATAATTGAAATTACACAATTCAAAATATCAATGTAAAAAATTTAAAAAATGAATGAAAATCTCTGGTTCCTTTATTTGAAAAAAAATATTCGGATTTAGAACTTTGAAGTTTTTGTAAATTTTATCATTATCAAATTTTTATTGCTGGTTATTTAGGTTACATTAAATATTGAAAAATGAAGTTAATTGGAAAACATCCCAATTTAAAAGTCATAAAAAATACTCTTATTGATGAACTTAATAATATTTATAAAAATGATTTAATTACTCCAAGTAATAAATATATAATAATTGCTAACCTACAAAATTTAGTTGATGAAAAATATACAATTGAAGAAAATTGAAATAATATTTTTTATAAATTTTTATAATGAACAAAACAACTACTCAACATCTTAAAGCTTCTTTTTGAAGAAGACTTCTATCTTCTATTATTGATTTCACTATTTTCTTCATTTTTTTATTAATTACTTCCGTTTTAGTTATTGATAAAAAAAATGCTAATTTCTATGAAAACTACTTTTATTACATCTGAATTATTTTAATAATATTTTATATTTTATTAATTTGAATTATCATTCCACTCATTTCGAAAGGTAAAACGATAGGAATGATAATAACCAAATTAAAAATTATTCCCTCATCAAAGAAATATAAATTAAAAAAAGTTATTTTACAAAGACAATTATTATTTGCTTGATTGTGAATTATTGTATTGATTTTATTTATTATTTTTGTAAGTCCTGAAACTTTTATTCAAGCTTCCAAACTTAACAAAAGTACAATAAATCAGTTGACAATAACACAAAGAGGTTTTATTTCTATTCCTTTAACATTAAGTGCTGTAACATCTTTTATTGATTCTTTTTTAGTTATTACAACAGCTAGACATTCAAAAATAGGATGAAATGATAATTTTTCAAATTCTTTTGTAGTATATAAAAATAAAATTGAAACAGTAATTGATGATAGTGATTGACACAATAACATCATAAAACCTAAAAAAAGAATACTACCTAAAATAAATTTTATAAATTAAGGAGCTATTATGAAAAATGAAATGACCAATGAATTTACTTTAGATTCATTAAATGAACAACAAAAAAAGGCTGTTTTACATACCACAGGTCCATTAAGACTTATTGCTGGAGCTGGTAGTGGTAAAACTAGAGTTCTTACTTATAAAATTGCTCACTTAATTAAAAATATAAACATTTCTCCTTCTAAAATATTAGCTGTAACTTTTTCAAATAAAGCAGCAAATGAAATGAGAGAACGTGCTTTAGATATGATTGATAATACTTTTGAAAAACCAGTTATTTCTACATTTCACTCATTATGTTCAAAAATACTTAGAAGAGAAATAAGTAACATTAATTATCCAAATGATTTCCAAATTTTAGATGAATTAGATCAAAAACAAATTCTTAAATTAATATATGGAAAATTAGGTATAGATTCTCAGGAATATAGTGTTTCAAGTGTTTTAAGTTATATAGATAATGCTAAAAATAATTTAAAAACACCTTTTGATGCTATCCAGGAAGCAGAAGAAGAACAAAAAATCCTTAATAAAAAACATTCGGAAAAAGATTTAAGACCTTATATCTATGATGAATATGAAAAACACTTAAAAAATACACATTCATTGGATTTTACCGATTTATTAGTTTATACTCGCCAACTTTTTTATGATCCAAAGTATCAAAACATTAGACAAAAATGAGAAAATATGTTTGATTATATTCTGGTCGATGAATTTCAAGATACTAGTCAAATACAATATGATATTGTTAAAGTATTAGCAAAAAATCAAAACATCACTATAGTAGGTGACCCAGATCAAACAATTTATACATGAAGAAATGCTGACATTAATATCATTGTAAATTTTGATAAAGATTTTCAAAATGTAGAAACTATTAAATTAGAACAAAATTACCGTTCAAGTAAAAAAATTATTGAAGCAGCTAATAAATTAATTAGCAAAAACATTTTAAGAGTGGAAAAAAGATTATTTACTGAAAATGAAGAAGGTGAAAATATAGAATTTTATTGTGGTTTTAGTGATGAAGCTGAAGCTAGATGAATAGCTGCTAAAATCGGAGAATTAAAACGCAAAAGAGTACAATTAAAAAATATTGCTATTTTATATAGAACTAACTCATATTCTCGAGCAATTGAAGAAGCATTGATGTTTGAAAATACAAATCACAAAGTATTTGGTTCAATTAGATTTTATCAAAGAGAAGAAATAAAAGATGCTTTAGCATATTTAAGAGTAATACATGATGGTTCTGAAATTTCATTATTAAGAATTATTAATAAACCATCAAGAAAAATTGGATCTGAAACAATACAAAAATTATTATCATATGCCGCAAATTACAATGAAGATTTATGAACAACTTTAGAATCTCGGTTTGTAGATTTACAAAAAATAACAGGTATTAACAGAAGTACAATTGAAAATATTGCTAATCTAATTAATGCAATTAGATGATCAAGAAGAAGAATTCAAACTACTAGCATTTCTAAAGTTTTATATGAATTACTTTATCATAAAATCAATTATTTCGGTTCTTTAAAATTAACAGAAGATGAATTAGAAAACAAAATAGAAAACTTTAAATCTTTAATCTCTGCTATTGAAAACTGAGAACATAAAAATCCAAATAGCGGTATTGATGAATATCTTCAAGAAATCACTTTAATTACAGATAGAGATCCTGAAGACGATGTTAGTTCGTATGTTTCTTTAATGACTGTACATAATGCAAAAGGACTAGAATATGACTATGTATTTATTGCTGGTCTTGCTGAAAATATCTTTCCACACTACCGTTCAATTTTATCACCAGGGGAAAAATTTCCACTATTTAACAAAACAAAAGCAAATGTTAATACAGAAAATCCAGAACTATTAGAAGAAGAAAGAAGATTAGCTTATGTAGCAATAACTAGAGCTAAGAAAAAATTATTTGTAAGTTTTTCTACTTCTAAACATAATGAAGAATCTAGATTTATTCAAGAAGCAGGAGTAAAGGGTACTGGAAGATTAATAGGTATTGCTAATTCATTTAGTATTGCAGATGATATAAATGAAAATATGAAAATAATAGCTGGTGATAAAATTGTTCATTCTAAATTTGGTAAAGGTATTGTTATAAGTTCTATGGGTGATGTAATAGAAGTGAAATTTGATATTGATGGATCAAATAGAACATTATCAAAATCACAAGCTCCTATTAAAAAATATGTCTCAGATGAGGAAGATAATTAATTGTGACACTCGTAATTTTAATATCCATATTTTTATTAATAATATTTGTAACCATTATAATAATCATTTTTGCATATGTAAATAAATATAAAAATACTTATGGATTTATACCTTTAACAATTGATTATAAAAACAAAAGAATAAAACTATTATCTTATCAAAATATTTCAGGTAATTTAATTCCTTTTACTTCTAATCAAAAATTCAATAAAGGACATTGATTATCTTTTCAAGAATTTTCCAATTTATTTTTAACCAATTTTCAAAGTACTATTTTAGATCTTTTTCAAGAAATAAAACACAGTAAAAAAGATATATCTATTGACTTAAAAACTAATAAATACAACATGAAATTAACACTTATTAGTCCTAGTAATATAAATGAAGAAAATGCTGCACTATTATATTGACAATCAGTACAAAAAGACACACACATACAAATAAATTACGTAAACAATTACAATGATATTAATCAAGAAAAAAATTCTTTTAAAATATTTTTAAACTTAAAAGACATAAATATTCAAAAAAAGGATTTTATTGTTAAATACATAGTTAGCAAATTAGATAGAAAATATAAATATAAGCTTTTTATTAAATATTCTATTATTTATCTTTGTGTTAATATAGATAAACATAATTTATTAAACAAATATTTTTATAAATTATTAAAAACATTTGAAACTTCATTTTTAGATAAATTATGTAATGGAATTATATTTATTCCTAATAATTTTAAAATATCAAACCTAGATAATAACATTGATGAAATAGAATATTTACAGTATTTAACTAAAAAAGAATCTCAAATTCTCGTTTTAAATAATTCATATCTTACAGATGAAAAAATAAATCAATTTGAAAAGAACTATAAAAAAATTGCAAATTTATTACAAAAAGGTGTCATTAAATATCAAGAACAACCTATTTATGAATTTTTAAATAAACCTTCTAATATTAAGTTTGTATACCCGGAAATAGATAATAATAACTATGAATCCAATTTTGTTTTAATAAATACAAGTTTAAAATACAATTTTTTAGATAAATTTGTTAATATAAAGATAAAAAATAAAACAGATGTATTTCTTTTCCCTATAATAGATTATGAGTTTTTATACTTATCTGAACAAGAAATTAAAAAATATTTTACACAACAAATTGATCAAATAAAAATTGTTGTTGTTATAGATAAACTCAATAATTGAAATTTAATTTACAAAAAAGCGCTAAGTTTAAAAGCATATGGAATAGATGTAATAATAGGATTTGCAACAATCAATAATAATGTAATTCAACTATTACAAAAACTCAATTCTCAATGAGTTGTAATTACTAATAAAATTACTTCATCATTAGATATATCAAAAGATTTTAGTTATCTAGTTGGATTGATTAATTATGTAAAAGATACTAATATTAAATTTATTTTTGAAAATTTAAATATAGTCAAACAAGGTTATAAAATAAGAAAAAATTTAAATAATTTTTTATACTCAAAGGAGACAGAATAATGAAAAAATTAGGTATTGTTATCGATTCATTTTCAGGTTTTACTGAAAAAGAAGCAAAAGATTTTGGTTTTGAATTTTTACCTTTACAAATAAATGTAGGTGGTATAAACAAACTAGAAGGTATGGAAATTTCTAATGTAGAAGTTTTAGTACAATTAAGAAAAGGTTTAGAATGTAAAACATCACTGCCTCCATTTGGTTATATGGAAACATCTCTAAAAAATTGATACGAAAAATATGATCAAGTAATTATTTTACCTTTAAATAGTCATTTATCAAGTGAACATGATTTTCTAAAAAAAATAATTGATAATAATAATTACAATGATAAAATTGTTGTTTTTGATAACAACTTTTGTTCATATCAATATGTGTGAGTAGGTAAAAAAATATTAAAAATGAATGAAGAAAATGAATCAATTGAACAGATGTTGGCATTTTTAGATGAATATAATCAAAAAAGTTTAAACTACATAATTCCTGCTAATTTAAACACCTTAATTAATGGTGGAAGATTAAAAAAATATCAAAAATTAATTTTAACTAGTTTAAAATTAATACCTATTATTAAAAATAAAGATGGTGTATCTGCTGATAGCGTAAAGCGTTCAATGAGATCTGCTATAAATAAGTCAATTGAAAAACTAATTTTATTTATTGGTGGAGAGAATGAAATAAAATATTATAACTTTTGAATAATAAATACTGGTGATCCTGAATTAGTCAAAATTGCAACAGAAATATTTAAGACTTATGATATTTTCCCCGCTTTTCAAACTTTAGGCGCAAGTTCTATTATGATCCATGCTGGAATTGATTCAATTAGTGTGGGAGTTTCTAAACACATCGAATCATAACTAAATTCATCATTTTATACTCAGATATCATACGATATCTGATTTTTTATACATTTTATATAAAAATAACACTCTTAATTATTTTCTTCTCCTGAGTTTCGGAAAAAAATCAAAAAATGTAAAATACAGGTGGATAACGCAAATTAACACTTGCAATGTTGATTTTCGTTGTCCACCTTTACTTTTTGTTGATAAAATCACTTAAAAATGTTTTTTTTTGTAATATTAGTTTTATTTTTTTTGATTTTTATATTTTATATAAATTTGTAATAATGTTCTTTGAATTCTAGATTTTGTATATCTTCTACTTGTACATAAGTCAATAAATTCAGTTCAATTATCTGCATAAATATTTTTTTTAAATAAATTTTCCATTCCTTCTGATACCATAGGGATTTTACTTAATTCTTCACCTGAAATATTTTTTATTATTTCTTGTATTTCTTTATAATGATTTTTCAACCTATCTGGAATATTTTGAAGTTTAATTGGACTATATTTTGAAAAATCTTGATTATTAAAAATTAACTCACGAATATACGTTGCGCTTGCAAATTCATTATTAGTTTCTTCTGAATGAAATGGAATAGTTCTTTTTATACAATAAGGTTTTATATCATAATCATTAAAAATTATTTCTTTAACATACTCAAAACCCAAAATATCATTAGGTAGTTTGAATTCTTGACCTATTAATTGTTTTAAAGATTCAGAAGACGATCTAACAAATGAAAAACCTTGTTTTAATCATTTTTTGACATTTTTATTGTAGTCATCTAAATTATTTTTCATTGCACTAGCTGCTTTTATAAATTCAAAAACATCTTCTGTTTCTGAACCGAAAAATATTTTATCTATTTTATTATCATGAACTAATTTTATTGCTCCACGAGCAAAAATGTGAGCTGCTTGAGTACTATAATTAAAGTCTAATTTAATGACTTCATTTGCACCATATTCTAAAGCTAATTTTTTACGATATTCAAAATCTAAAACATTAAAATCGCCACGTTGTGTGTAATTATCTGTTAATATTACATAAATTTTTTCATCTTTAAAAATTTCTTTAGCTTTTTTTAATTGATAAATATGTCCATTATGAAATGGATTATATTCTGCAATTATTGCAACTGACATAAAAACTCCTTTCAAATATTTTATCTAATTTTTTATATCATAATGTAAATATCTTTCATATGTTAATAAGTGTAAATAATGTCAATAATTTTTAATTTTCATATAAATAACATTATTTTAAACATTTATTATTTATTTCTAAACTCTTTATTAACAAAATATGATTTTTAATAAATAAATAATGGAATTTTTATTTTATTTTTTACATTTAATAAACAATTTAAAAAATAAAAAAATACTTATTTAAAGTGATAATTTTAGTTTTATACATTTTTAACATAACTTATTATTATTATTTAAAATATAAAAATTAAATCAGATAAACTTTGAATTTAAAAACTTATTTTTTAAAAAATATATAATAATAAATTATGTGAGACACAATAGCTGCAATAAGTTCAGGAAAAATTAATCAAGCAATTTCTATAATAAGAATAACAGGTCCTGAAGCAATAAATATAATTAAAAAAATATTTACAGGAAAAGAAGGAAAAAATAAAGAAATTACTTTTGGATTTATCAAAAATAATGAACAAATAATAGATGAAGTTTTAGTGGCTTGATTCCCTGGGAAAAATAATTATATAGGTGAAGATACTATAGAAATAAATTGTCATGGTGGAATAATTGTTTCTAATATTATTTTAGAATTAATTTTATCTTATGGAGCAAGATTAGCAAATCCTGGGGAATTTAGTAGAAGAGCTTATTTAAATGGAAAAATAGATTTAGTTAAAGCAGAAGCTATCAATGATTTAATTCATGCTCAAACAAAAAAACAAGCACAACTTTCAATTAAAAAATTTGATAATAAATTTTCATCATTAATAAACGATTTTTTAAACAAAATTACTTATTTAATTGGAAATTTAGAAGTCAATATTGATTATCCAGAAATACAAGATATTGAGCAATTAACTTCAAATATAGTAAAACCTATTTTAAATAATTTAATATTAGATATTACTAAAATTATTAGCGTTTCAGAAAATGCTTCAAAAATTTATGAAGGAATTAAAGTTGCAATCGTCGGTAAACCAAATGTAGGAAAAAGTTCATTATTAAATGCATTAATTAAAGAATCAAAAGCAATAGTAACTGATATAGCAGGAACAACTAGAGATATAGTTGAAGGTAGTTTTCAAATTGATGGTATTTTATTTAAATTAATTGATACTGCTGGAATAAGAAAAACAGAAGATAAAATTGAAAAAATTGGTATTGAAAAAGCTAAACAAATAATTGAATCATCTGATATAGTTATTCATGTTATAGATTCAAATAATAAAATCGATGAAGAAGATGAAGAAATTAAAAATTCTTCTCAATTTAAAAAATATATTCGTGTTTATAATAAAAATGATATTTTACAAATTAAAGATCAAGATAAAATTAAAATTTCAGCATTAAATAATGATTTAGATGAATTAGAAAAAGCTTTAGTTGAAAATTATAAAGATATTGATTTAGATAGTGATTATTTAATTTATAACACAAGACAATTAGCATCTATTAAATCGGCTAAAATAAATTTAGAGCAAGCTTTAGAAGGGTTGGATAATGGTTTCGGACCTGAAGTTGTCATAATTGATATAACGGAAGCATGAAAAGATATAGCAAGTATTGTTGGAAAAGATTCTTCAGAAGATTTACTTACAACAATCTTTAGTAATTTTTGTTTAGGTAAATAGCATGGAATATAAAGTAAATGATGTTTTAAAACATCAAGAAACAACAGAATTTAGTTATGATGCTTTAGGTGTGATTAGAAAGAAAAATTATTCTATTTTTGTTTTTGGAATGCTTGAAAACGAAATAGCAGATATAAAATTAGTAAAAGTAAATTCAAAATTTGCTTTTGCAAAAATAATTAATTTAATTAAAACAAACCCAAAAAGAATAAATGGTGAAAATAATTTAAAAGAAATAACAAATAATCCTCTTAGTATTTTAAGTTATAAAGATCAATTGGAATTTAAGCAAAATATTGTTTCTTATTTATTTAAAAGACAACTAAATTATGAAAATGTAAAGCCCATTATTCCATCAATTAATGAATGAAATTATCGTAATAAAATAGTTCTATTTCTCGAATTAGAAAACAATAAATATAAAATGGGTACATATGAAAAAATGTCTCATAATTTAGTTGAAGAAACAGAGTATAATTTAGCAACTTCTTTAATTAAAAAAGTAATTTTGTTTTTAAAACACAATATTAATAGATTTAATTTACAAAATAATAAATTAAAAAGAATAATGATAAGAAGTAATAAAGATGAAAGTGAACTTCAAATTGTATTTATTACTGAAAATAAACACAAAATTAATGAGATATTTATAGAATTATTAATTTCAAAAATAAAAGAAATAAAATCGATTATACATAATGTTGATGATGTAAAAGATAAAAATAATTTATTGGGATTTTTCTTCAATGCAGTTTATGGAAATAATTTTATAAATGATAAAATTGAAAATTTTAAATTTAAAATTAACTGAAATTCTTTTTTTCAAATTAATTCCTTGCAAACCTCAAATTTATATAACACGATGTTAAATAATATTAATGTAAATCCTGATGACATTATATTGGATGCTTATTGTGGAATAGGTACAATAACTTCTTTTTTAGCTAAAAAAGCTAAAAAAGTAATAGGTATAGAAATAGTAAAAGACGCTATTTTAAATGCTAAAGAAGCTCAAAAAATAAATAATATTAGTAATATTGATTTTTATGCAAATGATATTGATAAACAAATGAATATTTTAAAAAGTAAAAATATTAATTTTGATATAGTGTGTGTAGATCCTCCAAGAGCTGGATTGAGTTTAGATTTTATAAATTTAATAACTTCTCAAAAACCAAGAGAAATAGCTTATATAAGTTGCAATGTTCACACCATGGTGAGAGATTTAATTTATTTTAAAGAAAGAGGATATGATATTAAATTTATACAACCTGTAGATATGTTTCCTCAAACTCCTCATATTGAAGTGGTTGGGATATTGTTTAAAAAATAATTTAAATTGTTAAAAAAGGAAAAATATGGTAAGAAATCGAAAATCAAAAAAATCAAAGAAAATAATTTTTGCTACAGTAATTTTATTATTAATCGCTGCTGGTGTGGTGGTTATTTTGCTTATAAAAATATAATAGAAAATCAAAAACAAACTAAAACAATTGATGATGGTAAAAAAGACAAAAATATACCTTCTAAAAAAATAGAAGAAAATTCTCAAATTTCACAAACAGAAAGAAATAAATTAACTTCTTTACAAAAAAATGAAACAATTTATGTAAGACCTCCTTTTGGTGCTAAATTTTTAATCAAAGCTAACAATAAAGATTTAAGTGTTGTTTTTGATCACTTTGATAGTCCAGATAAAAGAAAAAAAGATAAATATAAAGAAAAATCACCTTCTTTTTCATTAGTTGATAGTAATACAAAAAAAAGTGATTTAAATAAACAAGGAGCACAAGAAGTTAGTGAGTTTTTAGGAATTGAAAATTTATTGAAATATTATCGTGATGAATTTAAATCTTCTTTAACTATTTTTGGTGGTGATACTAATATAAAAAATGAAAACTATTATTTAGCTAGAAAATTCTCAGATGAAATAGAAAGTACTTTAGATAAAAACTTAAAATTTAAAGGATATGGTGAAAAATACTTAACAAGTTTAGGTACAAAAGGAAATTATTCAAACCAATATGACAAAATGTTTTTTATAAATAATGACAAGGAAAATTTTGGAATTGATACTATTAAAGGTGATACAGTTAAGGAATATAAAATTGATATTTATAAAACATTTAAATATTTCATTGAAAAAGATATATTAAAAAGATTAAATGACTTTAAAGAATCAAAAAATGATAATTTAACAATTAGAAATAGAATTAGTGACCATGCACCAGTTTTTAGTGATGTTAATTTAAAAAATGTAACAAAAATTGAAAATATAAAAGTTGATAGTACATTGCTTCAAGGATATGAAGGACTAAGAAAAAGTGATAAAACATTAAGAATTGCTCATTGAAATATTTTAAATTATAATGGTGGAAAAGCTAAAAGTTTAGCTATAGCAAATATAATATACAAATCAGGATTTGATTTAGTAGGTTTAACTGAAATAAATGATAAAGCTGGTGAAACAGTTAAAGAAATTGTTGATAATTTAAATACATTGGATAATTCACAAAGATTTAAATTTATTGTTCAAAATAGAGAAGATACTATTATTCCTCAATTTTTAATTGACCAACAAAGATTTGGTAAAGATCAAACAGAACAAGTTGCAATAATTTATGATTCTAAAAATTTTGAATTTAAAGAATCAAAATCTTATACAAAATTAATAAAATATTTTGTAGATTAAATTAAAATAAAAAGAAAGTCACAGAGTAATGCGACTTTTCTATTTTGAGTTTACATCTATACTAGAACTGAATTCATCTGAAAAAGTTTGAGTAAATGTAGAGATATTTCTATCAAATTCTAATTTTCATAATTTGTATTTAAATGATATTTTATTATTTTCTTTTGTAATTTTATCCACAATATATAAAACATATTCTCGATTTATTAAAGTTTGAACTAAGTCAGAAAATAAATAAGTTTTTTCAATTGGGTTATTTGATTTATTTATACTTGTAATTCAATCATTGATGTTTTTATTTTCAATTGGTTTGAATGTAAAAGTAGTTTTTATTTTTGATACTTCTTGTTCTTGTATTTTTTCTAATTTAGTATTTTTAAATCCAGAAATTATTTTTTGAAAAATAGTTATTTTTTGCGTTGTTTTATGTTTAAATTCCACCATAAAATTTAAACTATTATCAGATTTATTAATTATTATATTAAATATTCTTATTATATAATCATCTCAATTTACATCTTTGGTTATGTGTGTATATTGTTTTAATGTTTCTGAATTTAATGACACATGTTTTTTAAATTGTGAAGCAAAATCACTAGCTGTAATGTTAGATATATTGTCTTTTTTCTCAATTTTTAGAAATTTATTTATTTCATTTTCATCAAAAATTTGTTTTGTGAAATCATATGATTGTATGTAATTATCTTTTTTTACAGTACCAAAAGTTATTCCGACAAGTGTAGAAATAACTAATACACTAGAAAAAATTCAAATTATATTTTTTCATTTATGGGGTATATTTTTAATTTTCATTATTCTCACTTTCAATATAATCATCATCTAAATCATTGTAATTTTCTGAAGGTTGGTCATAGTTTGAAGTTTGTTGTTCTTGTTCTAATGGTAGTGAGTTTTGAGTGTTAATAAAAGGATCATTTTCTAAAAAATCATCAATTATTTCTTCTTTATTATCTATATTTTCTTCTGAAGAAAAAATTTCAACAGGATTTAAAAAATTTTGTTTTTCTTCTGTAAATAGAGGTTCTTCATTATCTATGAATTCATCATGAATATTTTCATTGTCTATATTTTTAGTTTCATCATATTCAAATAAAGTATCATTATTATTTGTTCTATGAATTGGTTCTTCTTTTTCTTGGTGTAAATCATTGAATAAAAATGAAAAATTGGTATTTTCTTGATTATTATCGTTTAAAATATCAAAACTTTGTTGTTTAATGTTTTCGTTTGTTGTTTTGTTTGTTATTTGATTATTAGAGTTTGTAATTAGACCTTGTAATTCTAGTAATGCAGTATCAAAATTATCATTGGATTTATTTGGATTTATTTTATCATTTATCGTGTTTTGGTCTTGTTTATCTAAAGTAAATAAATTTTCATTTTGGAAAATATTATTTTCTTGAGTATTGTTTATAGATACATTTTTGCTTTCAAAAATATTAGAATGGTCATCAAAATGGTGAGTATTATCCAGTTTATTTAGTTCCTCAAAATTATTATTATTATTTGGCTGTGAATTTGTATCATTATTATTAAATAAATTATTTAAATCCTCTTTTGTAATTGCATTGTCTAAATTATTTAATGCAACAGGAATATCTTCCTGTTTTATATTTATATCTTCATATAGAGATTCATCAATATTTCAAATATAATCATCAGATTCATCTATATCATATATATCATAATTCAATTCTACAGTTTTTTGAGCGTGTTGTAGTTCAATTTCCTTTGTTAAATCTTCTGAAACTACTTCAACAGTATTTTGTGCTACTATGTCTTTTATACTGTTTAATATATTTTTTTTATTAATTTTTCAATCTAATTCTTCAATAACAATTAATGGGTAGTTTTTGCTAATTAAAAATAAAATATTGTCTTTAAATTGTAAATATAATTTTTTATTTCCTGCATAACTATAATCATCTACCATCAAAGCTAAAAGTAATTTATTTGTGTATTTATTTATTATTGCAATATTAATTGATTTTGTACCAATACTATAATCTCTTTCTATTATTAATTGAGATTGTTTTTGAATTATTTCTTTATTAAGTGTCTCAGTAATTTCATTTAAAAAGGAAGGTGAAATATCTAAATTTATTGTTTCTGTTCAACTATCTATTTTAGAATTTTTGATGTAATTCTTTTTGCTATTTTCGTTTAATTCTAAAAATTTCAATCATTCTTTTAAAATTTTAATATCATCTGTAGATGTTTCAGAAATTTTTATATCTTCAGATTTTAATGATTTTATAACAATCATTTTTTCTTTTGCTCTAGAAATAGCAACATTTAAAGCATTTTTTCCACCAGGTCTTGCAACATATGTAGCACTTAGTTGTGTATTTTTATCATAAACTACATTGATAACAATAAGATCAGCTTCATTTCCTTGAACGTTTTCAATATTTTTAATAGTTAAATTTCCATTTGCAATGGCTTCTTCAAGATTTGGATATTTAGATAATATTTGATTTTCAATATATATTTCTTGTTTTGAGTTGAACACTAAAAATATAATAGTGTCATATTTTGATATTTGTTCATTAATTATATCTAAAGCAATATCGGCTTCTTTTTCATTTACAGAATTATTTCATGTACCCTCTACTTGGATTACTTCAATAGAAGTATCTTTTAATTTACTTTTATAATCATCCACTACATCTAGCTTAGAATCATAAAAGTTTTTAGAACTGAAGGTCATTAATGATGCTTTTTTTGATCGATAATTTTTATCTAAAAGAACATTATAAACACCTCTTGCTTGAGCGTAATCTAAAACAGATTGAATGTTTTTAAAGTCTTCATCTTCTTCAACTGCATATGATGCACTAAATCATTTAGTAGGTTGCATTTGTTTATCATCACCAGCAAGAATTTTTCTTTTTGCTAAATATAAAATTGGAATAGCTTTTTCTAAGAAAATTTGTGAAGATTCATCTAAAATAGCGTAATCAAATTCTTCTTTACCTCACATACTTAAATCAGTATCAGGAGTTGTTATAATAACTGAAAATAACTTTTTAATCATTTCTTTGTGTTCGTGGAAAAATTTATAAGGACTTTTTCCAGCAGAACGCACCGACATTGCAAATTCACGATATTGTCTTTTTTCTATGTCATTAAAATTATCGATTTTTTCTTTAGTTTTTTGAACGAGCATTTTTGCTAGTTTTTTAGGATCATTTAGTTGAATAGTTTTATTTTTTAAAGAATTTTTGAAAAATGATTCAACTAATTGAAGATTTTCAAAACTAACCGTTCCAATATATTTAATTGCATTATCAATATCAACATGTAATAAATTTAAATTGTCAGCAATAATTTGTGCACTTTCTTTAATATTTTTTGGGAAGGAGTTGGTTAGTTTCATAAATGAAGTAGGTTTTTTGCCCTTGTTATTTGTATATAATGCAGATACAATGGACATATAATCGGTTTGATAGGTATGAAGGTTGTAAGTTATGTATTTGTCTAATTTATTTAAACTCTCTAATAAATCAGAATTTATATTTACTTGTGACATTGTTGAATATGCGTTTAGTACATTTTGATATTCAGGCATGGATTTAATTTCGCCTGCTCTTTCAACAATTTCTTTATCTTCATTTGAAAGAATTTTAAAATAATTTTCACCATCAATATTGTTAAAGTTTTCAATTTTAGAAATAAAATCTTGTAACGGTTTATAAAATGTATCTAATTTCATGGTTCTATCTTGTAAAATAAATATACCAAAAATAGAAATATCTTGTAATCTGTTTTTAATAACTTCTAATGCTGCTCTTTTTTGAGAAACTATGATAGCAGAAAGATCCCGAGCAAGTATATTAACAATTAAATTAGTTATAGTTTGACTTTTTCCAGTTCCAGGAGGGCCTCAAATTATTGTGTCATGATATAAAGCACTTGTGGTTGCATAATCTTGTGAAAAATTTGTTTGTTGAATTTTATATAATCCAAAATTTTTTTTAAAAATAACGTCTTCAATTTTTTTCTTGTAATTATTTTTATCGTAGTCTGTTGCAAAAATTTCTTCTATTTCATCATTTTCAATGATTTTTTTCATTTGATTTCATAAATAACCACTAGAGACTTCAAATAATCCTAATGTTAAACCTGAATAAATAGAAATTGTAGTATGATTGTTTATTTCTTTATGACTTGGTATTTTTGTGTTTATGCTTGCTGGAATTTGGTAAATTTTGTTTCATTGATTATAAAAATAACTATAAATTTCATCAATAGATTTTGAAGAAAAATCAAAATTAGAAGTGTCAAATGAATAACCATTTGATTGTAAAAAAGTAACTAATTTCGCATTAACTTTAACATCACTTGAACTATTAATATACACTAATGAGTTCTTAATTTCAATTTGAACTTCTTTAAAAAATAAAGGTGCAAAAATATCCTTTTTATCAGTTACAACATTTATGAAGAAAAAACCCAAATGTAAAGGTCAAATATTTTTTTCAATAATCGAATTATCTGCTTTTGATTTAATTTTTTTTCATTTAATAATTGAACGTTGGAAACGACTCTCTAAAAAAGAAGTTATTTTATTTTTTTCGTTTTCAAAGTCAATGTTTAAACGATTTTGAATTTCTAGTGGTAAATTCATTGAATATTCATCATAATATTGAAGAATTTCTTCTTTACTTCTTGATTGTTGAATTTTTTTAATTAATTTTTTTTGTCCATATTCTCCGAATTCCACTGAAAAAGTGTGTTGTTTACACAATTTATCAAATGTATCGTAATCTGACATTTTAAAGACATCAAAATATTTTTCATTATCAATACTAAAATTCAATGTACTATCACTATTATTTATATCTAAAAGATTTGTTAATAAAAAATCATAGTTACGGGTTTTTTGCATATAAATCTCCAATAATTTTAATAATTTAAATTATTAATAATTTAATTATATTATAACTTTGAAATTAGTACCTAAAAGAACAAACAAAACCGGATTAATTCCGGTTTTGCATTTTTTCATTTATGATTTTGTGTATATATTTAGCATTGTTGCCAGTTATTAATGATATTCCATCACTTTTCAATAAAATTCCTTCAATAGAATTTAAAGATTTAATTTTCTCTATTTGAATATTTTTTCTACTTTTCAGTTGGATTTTGAGTATTTTATGAGTACAATATACACTTTCTATGTTATTTATACCATCTAAATATCTTATTAATTCATCTAGTGAAAATTTTAATTTATTTTCAACTGATAGTTGTGAATTTATTTCTTTTTGCTCATATGATTTTCAAAATAGTTTAATAATTCCTAATGTGCAAATAATAGTGAATATGTATAAAAATTTATGTAATTTACGCACTATTCCTCCAATAATTTATTTATATTATACGAATATAAAACATTTTATATTTAAAAACATGAAATGTGTGTTAATTTATATAAAAAACACAAAACTTATATTAAATCTTGTGTTTTCTTATAGATACTGAGTATTTAATTTATTTTTTAAGTTCTAATTCTCAAATATCTTCTATTTCTTTTGTATTCATTTTATATGATGAACCAACTTTTGCCATTGCTTCTGTATATGTTAAAGGTGTGGTAGTTTGTGCATTTGTTTCGAAAAATTTTTTTATTGTAATATTATATTCTGCGACTTCTTTTGTAACTTGTTCAATATTGTATTTTTCTTGGTAAATTCTGTTTAATTTTGGTTTAACAATACCTTCTGTATTTTTGTGTCCAATAGCTAAAGCTATCACAGGAAAGGCTTGTCCTTTTATATTTAAAACTTCAATTATTTCTTGTACTGCTACTCTAACTAAACCTAAAAAACAAGTTCCTAAACCTAAATCAATTGCCATTGCTTGAGCAGTTGTTGCTTGAATAAATGCATCACCAACTGCAACAGTATATGTTTCTGAATCGTGATTGTTGTATTTGTATTCTGGGAATTCTTTTAAAGCCATATTCATTCTGTTATAGTCAGCTAAAAACACAATAAGCATTGAACATGTTTGAATTTGTTTTGCTCTTGGGTGAATTTGACCTAAACGTTCTAAAACTTTTGGATCTTTTATTACAATAGCTGATGATGAATGTCAATTTGATGATGTTGGTGCACTAGAAACTGCATCTAAAATTTGTTGTTCTTGTTCTGGTGTTAACTTTTTTTGTGGATCAAAATCTCTTACACTATATCTATTTTTTATTTTTTCACTAAATGTCATTTCTTTTCTCCTTTAATTTAAATTTTATTATTCTTTTAATGATTTTTTTAAATTTTTATAAATTTACTAGTAAATGATTTGAGTAATTTTTAGTTTCTATTTACTATGTAAATAATTTATAATATAATTTAAAATACAAATCAATGAGGTGTATATTATGAAAAGACTATTGAGTGGAATAAAACCAACAGGTGAATTAACGCTTGGTAATTATTTAGGGGCATTAAAAAATTTTATTGATTTACAAAATAAATTTGATGCTTATTATTTTGTAGCAGATTTACATGCTTTAACAACAAATGATAGTGATCCAGAAAAATTAAAAAGAAGAAGAAAAGAAGTAGTCGCTTTGTATTTAGCTTGTGGATTAGATCCTCAAAAGTGTACAATTTTTTATCAATCACAAGTATATGAACACGGAATGATGCAATGATTAATGACATGTGAAACAACATTAGGTGAATTAAATCGTATGACACAGTTTAAAGATAAAAGTCAAAAATCTATTAAACAAG
Organism: Mycoplasma miroungirhinis; assembly: GCF_013008815.1. GTDB lineage: Bacteria > Bacillota_I > Bacilli_A > Mycoplasmatales > Metamycoplasmataceae > Metamycoplasma > Metamycoplasma miroungirhinis. The sequence continues at coordinate 669,261 of NZ_CP053097.1, forward strand.
GTAATGGAACTGAAAGCATTCCAACAGGACTATTAATGTATCCTACGTTAATGGCTGGGGATATATTATTGTATGGTGCTGAATATGTACCGGTAGGAGAAGACCAAACTCAACACGTGGAATTAACAAGAACGATTGCCAAAAGATTAAATAATAAGTATAAAACAAATTTAACAATTCCTGAAGCATATATACCTGAAACAGGAGCAAGAATAAAAGATTTACAAGACCCCACATCAAAAATGTCTAAAAGTAATAAAAGTGCTAAAGGAACTATTTATCTTTTAGAAGATCCTACTTCTGCTTATAATAAAATTTTAAAAGCTGTTACTGATTCTGAAAATAAGGTTTATATATCCAACCAAAAACCTGGGGTAACTAATTTATTAAATATTTACGCTGGTTTAAAAAATATAACAGCAAAAGAAGCAGAAAATCAATTTAAAGATGAAAATTATAAAATTTTTAAAGAAGCAGTTGCTACTGAAGTAAAAAATCTTTTAACAGAAATTCAGTCAAAATTTAAACAATCATTAAATGAAGTTGAAAAAGTTACAGAAAAAGGAGCAAAAAAAGCCCAACTTATTGCTAAACCATTATTAGATAATTTAATGGAGAAAATGGGTTTTTAATAAATTATGAACAATGATTATAAAACAAAATTAAATCACTCAACAAGTCATTTACTTGCCGCTGCAGTATTAAAACTTTATCCTGATACAAAATTAGGCATTGGTCCAGCTATAGAAGATGGGTTTTATTATGATTTTGAATTTTCTCAACCACTTTTAGAAGAAAATTTAAATGATATTGAAAAAGAAATGAAAAAACTTGCAAAAGGTAATTGAAAAATGGTGCAAGTTTCAGAAACAGAGTATGATTTAACATCTCAACCATATAAAAAAATACTTTATGATGAATTTAAATTACAAGGCAAAGAAGTAACATTTTATAGTTTACAAAATCCTGATAATGGACAAGTATTATTTACTGATTTATGTGCAGGAAATCATATTGATAATGTAAAAGAAATTAAACATTTTAAAATATTATCTTTAGCAGGAGCTTATTGAAAAGGTGATAGCAAAAATAAAATGCTAACCAGAATTTATGGAACTAGTTGACAAACTAAAGAAGAATTAGATAATTACTTACAAATATTACAAGAAAGAAAAGAAAGAGACCACCGTAAAATAGGAAAAGAATTAAACATTTTTACATTTAATCAATTAGCGGGGCAAGGATTTCCAATTTGATTAGAAGATGGAATGAAAATTCATAATTCTATTCGTGATTATGTAACTAAATTAGATAAATTATATGGTTTTAAAGAAGTACTAACACCACATTTTGGTGAAAAGAAATTATATGAAATTTCAGGTCACTGAGCACATTATCAAGAAACAATGTTTAAACCTATTGAAATGGACAATGAGCAATTAATTGGACGTCCAATGACTTGTCCTCATCATATTATGTTATTTAATATGACCAGAAGATCATATCGTGATTTACCTATTCGTTATAGTGAACAATCAAGATTATATAGATATGAAAAATCTGGAGCTTTAACAGGATTAGAAAGAGTTAGATCCATGGATTTAACTGAAGGACATATATTTGTAAGACCTGATCAAATAAAAGATGAATTTAAACATTTATACAAAATGATATTAGAAGCATTAGGTGATTTTAATATTGAAATTGATCATATTTCACTTTCATTACGTGATACAGAAAATAAAGAAAAGTTTTTTGATGATGATGAAATATGAAACAAAGCAGAAAATGACTTAAGAGATTTATTAAAAGAATTAAATGTTGAATATAAAGAATTTGTAGGTGAAGCTGCATTTTATGGACCTAAAATTGATATTCAAATTAAAACAAGTATCGGAAGAATTATTACAATGTCAACTCTTCAATTGGACTTTTTATTACCAGCAAAATTTGAAATGAAATTTATAGATCAAAATGAACAAGTAGTTACACCAGTTTTAATTCATCGCGGTTTAATTGGTACATATGAAAGATTTGTTGCAATTTTACTAGAACAAACTAAAGGAGTTCTTCCATTTTGATTATCGCCTAAACAATTAGTTATTGTTCCAATATCAGAAAAACATTATGAATATGGACAAGAATTGTATTCATTTTTTCTAAAAAATGATATTAATGTAGAATTTGATTCAAGAAATGAAAGAATGAATAAAAAAATTAGAGAAGCTCAAATTCAAAAAGCTAAATATGTTGCAATTATTGGTGACAAAGAAGTAGAAGAAAAAACAATTAGTTTAAGAGCGTATGGTCAAGAAAATACTCAAGTATTTACACAAGAAGAGTTACTAAATAAATTTATACTACTAAAAAGAGAATTAAAATAATGTCAAATTACAAAGTAGAAACTTATAAAATAGAGAGAGTTTTAGGATTAACATATCATTGAAGAATTGCATTATATAATATGATATTTATTGTGATACCATCAGTGTTAGGGATTTTTTTCTTAGGTCATGACATTCCACAAATATATGAAGCATATTCATATAATTTAACTTGATGAATGTTACTTTTAATTACTTTTGGTATGTGATGAATATATGTTGCAAATACATTATTATTTATTTATGTATTTAAATGATTTGGTTTTGAAATTTTTAATGTTTTAATGCCTATTTCAGTAGTGCTTTTATCATTAACTATGTCAAGTGCGTTTAGTGATACATTATGATTTTTAAGAATAATTTTATGTATTGTATTATTTTTTTCTTTTTTCCCTACTATTTTAGTAAATAAACATATTGCTAAAATACAATGAGAAAAGAAAAAACAAAGAGATATACTTGAAAGACAAAAAAATAAGTCATTGTTAGATTAAATAACTTTAATGTCTTTATAGAGGTAATATGGATATATTAGATAATAGTGCTATTTATTTTTCTAAAACAGCTAAAATAGCAAAAAATAAATTAAGTAATAAAATTGTGACATTACAATTTTTTCAAAGAAACGATAATATTATTTTGTGTGGTATAAACGAAGTATTAGATTTACTCGCTACTTACACTAATACAAACAATTATAAAATAAAGTATATTGAAGAAGGTTCAATAATTAATGATAAAGAAGTTGTATTAGAATTAGAAGGTCCTTACTGAGAATTTGGTGAATTTGAAGGAATAATTGATGGTATTTTAGCTCGTCAAAGTTCAATAGCAACTAATGCAAATAGAATAAAAAATGCATCAAATAAGAAAATAGTAGTTTCAATGGCGGATAGAGCTGATCATTATAGAAATTTATTATCTGATGGTTATGCAATTTCAGTCGGAGGAATTTTAAATCATGCAACATATGCTTCAAGTAATTTCAAAAAAGAATTTACATGAGGTTCTATGCCTCATGCTTTAATACAAATGTTTGAAGGAGATTTGGTTAAAGCTTCAAAAGCTTATTTAGAAATATTTCCAGATGACAAATTAACAGCATTAGTAGATTTTCACAATGATGTCATTACTGATTCCTTAAATGTTTTAAAAGAGTTTAAAACAGATCTTAAAGCAGTTCGTGTAGATACATCTAAAAATATGAAAGACAATATGTTTAGTGAATCCGAAAATGAGTTTGGAGTAACTGTTAAACAAATTAAGAAATTGCGTAAAGCACTTGATGAAAATGAAGGTTCACATGTTAAAATAATAGTTTCAAGTGGTTTTAATGCTGAAAAAATTAAAGAATTTGAAGATAATAATGCTCCTGTGGATATTTATGGAGTTGGTGCTGCTTTATTGAAAGTTTGAGTTAATTTCAGTGCAGATGCAACAAAAATAGATGGCAAACTATGTGCAAAAGCAGGAAGAAAATATAGTGTTAATTCTAAATTAATAGAATATAAAAAAATTAAAGTAAACAAATAACCTAAAAGATAAAATGACACAAATAATTTTTAACATCCCATAATAATATAAAAAAATAGACTTAGTACCAGTGATTAGAGTCTATTTTTTGGTTCTAAGTTAACATTTTGTATTTATTATAATTTTTCAGCTAATGTTGTTATATTTGCTATATCAGTTTTATTAATTGGTGAAGTTTCATTAGCTTTATTTAATATATCTAAAATTTGTTTAATTAAAACTTCTTTTTTAAGATCCTCAGGGAAGGTACTATGAGTTTTGTTAGCTGCATCTAATTGAGTATGTTCTCATTTAATTCTTTTTTCTAAAAGATTTTTTGCATAGTCTAGTACATATGGGTATAAATAATTTTGATTATTCTCCATAAGTGAATTTCAATATTAAAAAAAAGCTTTTTTAATATTGTCATTTCATTGTAGTATTTTACCATTAGATGTACCATCTGTTTTTGAAGGAAGTACAAAAGGTTCTTTAAATTTTCTAGATGTTAAAGAGTTTAAATGTTTGAAAATCATTTTAAACTTGTTGTCATCTGTTGTTTCTAATTCTTGAGGGTTGAATTTATTTTTAGTTTCTGCTAAAATAAATTCTGACTCTGTTAGATTTTCTTTTTCTTTTACAATCTGTATAAATTCTAATAATTCTTTTATTAGTCATTCAACATCATTAAAATGTAAATCATTTATATTTTGAACTAAATTTAAAAGTTTATTTACTAGATTTTCTTTATTATAATGTTTAAATTCTGAAGGATGTGTGTATCCAGTAGTAGTTCCAAATGAAGTAGAAAATAAATTAACTAAATAAATATCATCTGTGAATCTTTGTTCATCAAATGTTGGAATTTTTTCCTCAACTTTAGGTGTAATTTCCTTTTCAGGTTGTTTTTCGGTTTATAAATCTTTTTTCTTTGTATCATTTTCTTTTGTCTTTGGATTATCTTGTTGAATTTGTTTGCTTTGTGCGTTTGAATCCTTTTCTTTTGTGTTTCGATTATCTTGTTGCATTTGTTTGCTTTGTGCGTTTAAATTATTTTGTTGAATGTTATTACTTTGTTTATTTGAATTATTTACCTTGGGGGGTGTTTGTAGTGTTATTTTGATTTATATTTTGGTCTTTTTTAGATTCATCTATATTTTTAATATTTGAATCTTCAGATTTTATTTTATCATTTGTATTTTCTTGTTTTGTTGTACATGCACTAGCTATAAAAGGGATAGAAAAAATAGAAATACCTGTTGCTAATGCAAATAATTGTGTATATTGTTTTTTCATAATCATAATATTATATATTAAAAATCAAAAATTCAATTTTCATTTTTTTAAAACAAGAAGTTTTATGCTTTTGAATTAAATATTATTAAGATTGTTAAATAATAGCTTAAAACTTTCCAAAGTTAATTCTTGAGCTCTTATATTTTCTGAAAAATTTAAAGTTCTAAAAATCTCTAGTATAATATTTTTTTCATATTTTAATATTAAATTATTTAATAATTTCTTACGTTTAAAATTAAAACAAAGTTTAACAAATGATAAAAATTCTCGAGAGTTAAATTCTAGATCTTTTTTAAATTCAAATAAAACAACACTTGAAAAAACTTTAGGAGCAGGATTAAAAGCATTTGGACTTACGTCAAACATTTTTTTGACATTACAGAAATAATTACTTGAAACTGTTAATTTAGAATATTCATTTGTTGATGGTTTTGCAACTATTCTTTCTGCTACTTCTTTTTGCATTAGAATAACCGCTTGTTTAAAATGGTTAGAATTATCAAATATTTTGAATAAAATATCAGTTGTTATATAGTAAGGTATGTTTGCAACAATTATTGAATCTTGTTCTATATTAGATAGATTGGCATTTAAAAAATCACCATAAATTAGTTGTAATTTTGGATTTGAAATATTTTGTTTTAATATTTCAACCATATCTTTATCTATTTCATAAGTTATAACATTTTTAGCTTTGTCTAATAAAATATTGGTTAAAGCTCCTTGACCCGGACCTATTTCTAGAATATTTTTATTCTCAATATCTACTACACTCGCTATTTTATTTAATATATTTTTATCTTCTAAAAAATTTTGTCCAAGAGATTTTTTTGCTTTTATTTGCATTTTACTTTAAAAACCTTTTCTACATTTGTTTCAACTTGTTCTATTAATTTATTTTCAGATATATTTTTAAGAGAAGCAATAAATTTGTATGTATGTTTTACATTTGGACTTTTATTTTCTTTTCCTCTCATTGGTACAGGAGCAAGATAAGGAGTATCCGTTTCAACAAATAAACGTTCTAATGGTATGTTTTTTACAGCTTCTTGAGTGCTTTGAGCATTTTTAAAAGTAACCACTCCAGAAATGGAAAAGTAAATATTACGATTTTTTAACAAAATCTCAACATCATCTTTTGTTCCTGAAAAAGAGTGAAAAATAAATGTAACATTTTTATATTCATCTCTTGATACAAAATTTATAGCATCTTCCATGGCATCACGAATATGTAACATAACAGGAATATTATGTTTTTTTGCAACTTCAACTTGACTTATTAATGATATTAATTGTTCTGATTTTGAAGGAGTATCATCATAATGATAATCAAGACCAATTTCACCAATTGCAATTACATCTTTAGTTATAATTTCTTCTAATTTTTTACCATCTTCTAATCCATTAGATTCATTGGGGTGAATACCTATAATAGGGTGAACAAAATCTAATTTTGAACTTAGTTCAATTGTTTCTTTTGAATTTTCAAAATTTGTACCTACCATAAATAATAATTTCATTTCTTCTTGTTGTCAGTTTTTACAAACTTCTATGGGATTATCATAATATTCTAAAAATGGGTGTGTATGTACATCAATATATTTCATATTCTTCCTTTTTTTATATAAAACAATTATAATTTAAAGAAGTAATTATGTGTAAATTAAGGAGAATTAATGAATAACATTATTAAATATACACAAACACAAGAAGAATTTAAAGAAATGGTAGAACATATTGCAAAATTATGCAAAATTCCTTCAGTATCAGTTACTAACTTAGAAAATGAATTTCCTTTTAGTAAAGAAGTTGATAATGCATTAAATTATGTTTTAAATCTTTCAAAAGAATTTGGTTTTAAAACATATAAAGACAAAAAAAACCGTTATGGTTTTTGTGAAATAGGTTCAGGTAAAAAATTAATTGGAATATTATGTCACTTAGATGTTGTTCCTAGCGGTGATGACAATCAATGAGAAAGTGCTGCTTTTGAACCTATTATTAAAGAAAATGAAATTTTTGGTCGTGGAACGTTAGACGATAAAGGTCCTTCAATTATAACTTTATATGCAATGAAATATATTCTTGATAATAATTTAATTGACGATAATTACACAATTAGAGCTATTTTTGGTTTAAGTGAAGAAACAACCATGGAATCTATGAAGTTTTATCTAAAAGATTTTGGAAATCCAGATTTAGGATACACACCCGATGGTGAATGACCACTTGTATTTGCAGAAAAACTTATTTTTGATTATGATTTAAAATTTGAACAATTTAAAGATTGAAAATTAGAAGCTGGAGTTGTTTATAATCAAATCCCTGATTCTTTATCTATAGAAACTTCTGAAGCCAGTCATTTAAGTAAATTATTTAACGAAAAAGACATTGAAATAATAAATGAAAACAAATTTATAGTTAAGGGAATTGCGGGACATGGTTCTACTCCTGCTGCTGGCGATAATGCTATTTTAAAATTTATTAAAACGATTGTAAAACATGATAAAAAGTATCTTGAAAACGATTTTTTCAGATTTTTATATTTAAATTTTCAAAATAATGATTTTTCAATGCCGGATATATTTTTCAATTATGAAGATGAAAGTGGAACTTTAAGCTCTAACCCAGCATTTTTAAGAACTAATAATAATCAATTTAGCATCGGTTTTGATATGCGTGTTCCCGCTAAAAAATTACCTGAAGAAGTAAATAATGATTTAATTTATTATTTAGATGAAAATGAATATGAATATGTTTTTGAAATGGTGGGTTCAAAAAAAGCAAAATATATAGCTTCTGATTCAGAATTAGTTCAGACATTAATGAATGTTTATAAACAAGTGACACAAAAATTTGATGAAAAACCTATTGCAATAGGTGGCGGAACTTATGCTAGAACTTTCGAAAATTGTGTAGCATTTGGTGCAACTACTAAAATGGAATTAATGCATGCCCCTAATGAAAGATTTACTTTTGAAGAAATAAAACAGGATTTAGAAATTTATATTAATGCATTAAAAGAATTACAAAAACTATAATCACAAATTTATAAAGAAAAAAGCAGAATTTCTGCTTTTTTTATTATTGTCAAGTACTTAGGTTAAGAGTGATGTTAGCTTTAACTTTGATTGGTACATTATGATTTGCAGTGACAATTCTTGCATCTATTAATTTTAATGTTTTACCTTTAAAAGAATCTGGAGAAATTGCTGTGTATGCATCATTGTTATAATATAATCTTACATTAACTTTATATATTGAATTTGTTTGAGTGTCTTGTAAAGAAAGATATAAAATTTTAGGTAGGTTATTACTTTGAGGGCCTGGTGTATATGTAGGAACTCCTAGTTGTGATAACTTATCTGTATCTTTGTTTGAATATGTTATATCTAAATAACCTTTTTGTGACACCGTAATGCCTTTTATTTCTAATCCTTTAAAATATTCTTCTTTAAATCCTTCATTAGAAATTTCTTTTATTAATTCTGTTGATTCTAAACCTTTAGAAATTAATTTGAATTTGACTACAATTTTAGTTTGTTCTTGGTTTTTAGAAGCAGAAATAAATTTATATTCTACTCCATCTGGAATATTAGAAAACGAAATATTGTCTTTTGTATTGATCTTGTTGCCTTCTAATTCAGAAAATCTTACTGTTTTTTTGTCTTTATAATCTATTGTAATTTTTTCACTTGCTTCACTAAAAATTGGATAATTTTTTGTTAATGATTGACTAAAATCTTCTTTAATTTTATTTAGTTCTGTTTCAATTTGTGTTAATTTTTCAGTATCTTTTTTTATTTCAGTTTTATTAGCAGTAACTTCTGCATTAGTTTTAACTAATAAATCATTATTTTCCTTTAATGATTTTTTATTAGATTCTAATGCAGATTTTAATGCGTCTCATTCAGTTTTTGTTTTATTTAATTCACTTTTAATTTTTTCAACACTAGTTTTTAAATCATTATCTTCTTTTGCACAAGAAATAGTAACTGATGGTACAACTGCTAAAAGACCAAAAGAAGCAAGTGCAAAGAGAGAAAACTTTGTTATTTTTTTCATATAAAAATCCTTTCTTGATGAAAATTTCATCGAACACAATTTTATCTTTTTTTTTTTTTTTTTAAAAATTGTACTTAAAATGCAGAAAAATACAAAAAATATTTAATTAAACACATTTTTTATGTTTTTTAATAAAATAAATTTTTGTAACTTGAATTTTTCTTTTTCATTGAATGTTTCAGAATATACAATACTTTTATATAATTTAATTATTATTTATTTTATTACTCATAAAATTAACAGAAAGCAATTATAATGATTAAAATGAAAGAAAATATTGTGCCTTCAACTAAACTAAAACCATTTATTAAGTGAGCAGGCGGAAAATCTGCATTATTAGATGAGATAAGAAAATTTTATCCTTCTAAATTAGGTCAAGATATTAATAAATATTGTGAACCCTTTGTAGGTGCGGGAGCTGTATTATTTGATATTTTAAACAGTTATAATTTAAAAGAAATTTATATTAGCGATGTTAATAATGAACTTATAAATGTCTGAAAAACTATTCAAATTAATGTAGAACCTTTAATTTTTATTTTAAAAAAAATGGAAGATGAATATATTAATTTAGATGACGCAAAAAGAAAAGAATATTTTTATCAAAAAAGAAAAGAATTTAATAAATATATCTTGAGGGAAATAAATGATATTGTATATGGTTCTGCGTTATTTATTTTTTTAAATAGAACTTGTTTCAATGGATTATATCGTGTAAATAAAGATGGATTATTTAATGTTCCCATTGGAAAATATAAAAATCCTAAAATTTGTGATGAAGATAATTTGAGAAATATATCACTAAAGCTAAAAAATGTCATTATTTCTTGCTCAGAATATACAGAATCAGCATATTTCATCGATCAAAATACATTGGTATATTTTGATCCACCTTATAGACCGATAACTAAAACTGCATCTTTTACATCATATAGTAAATTTAAATTCGGGGATAAACAACAAATAGAATTAGCTGATTATTATACAAAATCATCAAATAAAGGCGCAATGTGTATTTTAAGTAATTCAGATCCTAAAAATAATGATAATTTAGATAATTTCTTTGATGACTTATATAAATTATTTAATATAAATAGAATAAGCACCAGCAGAAAAATAAACCCAAATCCAGATAAAAGAAAAAGTATTGTTACTGAATTATTAATAACAAATAATTTTAAATAGGTGATAATTAATGAACAGAGTTTTTGATGATTGATTAAACAGTTTTAGAGAAAGTATTTCTGATTATGAATACTATGTAGATTTTAAAAAAATTTATAAAAATGTAGATGAAATAAAAATAGAATTAAATATTTTAAATTCATTAATTGGTTCGAAGAATATACAAAAAGATTTCTTAAATCTAGTAAATAAATATCCCGAAATTTTAAAATGTATTCCTATTCTTATCGCAGTAAGAACTAATGATATATTTATTTTAGACAATCATAAAGAATTTAATTTTAGTTTTAATAAAATGAATTATTCTCCATTAGAATACCTTACCTTTATGCAAAAAATCGGTTTGTTTGAGTTGATGGAAACACGAAAAATAAGCAATTTATATGATTATGTATTAGGAATTGAAGTGGGATTAGATTCTAATGCTCGTAAAAATCGTGGTGGACATTTAATGGAAAATTTAGTGGAAAATTTTATAATTCAAGCAGGTTTTCAAATTAATAAAGATTATTTTAAAGAGATGTATGCAAGCGATATTGAATTAAAGTGAAATATTGACTTATCTTTATTATCAAATAACGGATTAATTGATAAGCGTTTTGATTATTTTATAAAAACAAACAAACAAATTTATTTAATTGAAACTAATTTTTACTCATCTGGTGGTTCTAAATTAAATGAAATAGCAAGAAGCTATAAACAGATGGCATCTGAAATAAACCAGATTAAAAAAGTTACATTTGTGTGATTTACAGATGGAAAAGGTTGAAAAAGTTCAAGACGAGGTTTACAAGAAGCTTTTGAATCAATTAAAAATATTTACAATATCAACGATTTAAAAAATGGAATAATAAAAAATTCTCTTAAATAATATAAAATCAAACCAAATAAATACATATTATTTTATTGCATCATAGCAAACTGCTATGATTTTTTATTTTAAACAAAGCTTATTAAATAAAATACAATACAACAATTAACAAGACATATTAATGTCAATTGTTTTTTGTAAATTTGAAACTCTTTTATTTTGTGTATATTTTAGAATTAAAAATTAACATTAGTCTAAATGTTAATTTATTATTTTAAGTATTTTTTTCAAACGTCAAAAGGCTTTAATTTGTTTAAAAATTTTAAACATTGTGTTAGATGCTCTTTATCTTCATTGTAGCTTAAAATATTATAAGCTTCTGTAGTTTTTACTCACTTAGCATCATTAATTTCTTCTTCTTGTTTAGTAATATTTTTGTGAGTAGGTATTCCTATGAAATAAACAACTTCTTTAGGGGTATTATCATAAATAATATAATTACTTACTAATCTTATTTGATCGGTTGCAAATGGAATTGCATCAATCCCTGTTTCTTCTCAAACTTCACGTATTGCAGTTTGTTCTTCTGTTTCATTATTTTCAACATGACCCTTTGGAAAACCTCAATGTGTTTTTTGGTCAATTACAAGCACTAAAGTTTTGTCTTTTTGTAAATCAAATAAAATAAGTCCACAAGATTTTTCTTTTTTCATTTTTTCTCCAAATTATAAAAAAAATGGCGATCACGAGGGGAATTGAACCCATGACAACAAACTTAGGAGGTTTGTGCTCTATCCTACTGAGCTACGTGACCACGTATTTTTCTTAAATTAATTAATGTATAATAATTTTATTATTAAAATAACAATTGAGTTACTTTTTTGTTATAATCTATGAATTATGGAGATATTTTTAAAAATAGGTGATGTTTTTGGTTGATTTGCAGCAATTGTAACTGTTTTTTTAGGTTTACCTCAATTAATTAAATTATTAAAAGAAAAAAGTGTAGGAAAAGTTAAATTTGTAAGTTTTTGAATATTTTATTGAGGTTTATTTGCTTGAATTTTATTTGGTACTTTTTTACCAGGTGGATTGATACAAGTAGCTTTTGCAAACTTATTGTGTATTTTTATATATTCTGCTGTTATTTTTTGTTTATATTATTATGATAAAACTATAGGTCAAAAGAAAAATAATAAAGAATTGATACTAACTAATGTAACAGTAATTTTGGGAATTTTTTGCGTATTATCAACGATCATCACAATATATGGAATTATTCCTAATACTCCAAAAATTCATAATAAAATAGTACAAACTATTTTAGGTATTATAGTTCCTTCATTTACTTGTTTAGCTTTTATGCCGCAGGTTCTATACAGTTTTAAAACCAAAAATTTTGCTGGAATCAGTGTTTATATGATTTTAATGTTTATTTTAAATAATATTTTTTGAATTATATATTGAGTGTCAAGATTAGTAGACAATAATAATTATGCACTTGATATATCTTTAGGTTGACAAATCTTTAGTTTAATAATATTTAGTGTTCAAATCATATTTACAATTCAGTATTATGTGAAGTTAAAAAAAGCAAAATAAAAAGCCAATTGGCTTTTTTAATTATCAAATTTTTACTCTTTTTTGAGGTGAAATATACATTTTATCCGTTTCTTTAATGTCAAATTCTTGATAAAATTCATCCATATTTGCGAGTTGTATATTTGCTCTTAATTTGGTAAGTGAATGAACATCAGTAAGCAATAGTAACTCTGCATATTTTGGTAAATATTTAGCTCTTCAAATTGTTGCATAATTAATCATAAATTCTTTAGCATTAAAATCTTTTTGCATTTTAGCAGATTCAAAAGCACATGCAACACCACCACAATCAGCTATGTTTTCTGAAACGGTTAATTTTCCATTACTGATTCCGTATTCGGTTTCAATACCATCAAATAAGTTAATCATTTTCTGTTCTTTTTCTTTTAGATTTTCATAATCTTTAGAAGTTCATCAGTTTTTAATATTTCCATTTTCATCAAAATTAGCACCATTATTATCAAAACCATGTGAAATTTCATGAGCCATTACAGTACCTATTCCACCGAAATTTTTTGATGATGATTGATTTATTGAATAAAATGGAGCTTGTAAAATAGCAGCAGGGAAAACAATTTTATTATCTGTAGGTGAATAATATGCATTAATTACAGCTGGTGACATACTTCACATAGTTTTGTCTTTAGTTTTTAAATATTTATTTCAATTTTCTTCTAAAACTAATTTTCTAAAATTTATAATATTTTCCACTAAATTTGAACCATCTTCATATGTTTTAGTAAACATTAAGTCATAATAATGATTGATTTTATCTGGATAACCTACATATGCTTTAAAACTTGAAAGTTTCTTTTGAGCTTGAACAATTGTATCTTTGGAAAGTCATGTATTTTCTGATAATCTTTTTTTATAAACTTTAATCATTTCACTGACCATATTTTCAACATCTTTTTTTGCTTTAGCACCAAAATATGTTTCACCATAGAATTTACCAAACACCATATTAAATTGTGATAAAGCTAAATTTCTAGCTGATAATTCTTTTTTAGTTGCTTCTTTTACACCTGTAAATCCACGACTAAATTCTCCAGCTAAAATTCTAATTTCATCAGTTAAAAAAGGAGCAAAATTATAAATTGCATGAATTAGCAGTCTTGCTTTATAATTTTCAAATGATTCTTTTGTAAAGATTTTGTCAAAGTTTTTGAAAAAGTCAGGATAAATAACATTAGCAAATTCTATTTTATTTTTTAAAATGTTTTCAAATACTGAAATAATATCTACACTTTTAACTTGATTCTTAATTTCTTCTTTTGACATAATGTTTGCTATGTTTAAAATTTCAGCACTAAATTCAGGACTTGGTGTGTATTTTCACAATGATTCATCAAAAGTTAAAGCTTGCTGAATTAATTTGTCACTTTCTGTATCTGAATAGTTAAATTTTTCTAAAAGTTTTTTAGTAGTTTGTTTAAATAAATAATATAATGATGCTTTTTTCTCTTCATTTTCATACATATTTTTAGCAGGTAAAATTGTAGATGGGTTATCAATATATAAAATTTCTTGTTCAGAATTTCTTAAATTTGTATATATTTCCATTTCGATAGGAACATATAAACCAATATATAACATCTTTTGATAATTTTGAAAGACATCTTCAAAAGATGTGAAAGTTTTAATAAAATCTAAAATATGTTGAATAGGTTGAGTAGCTAATTGTGTTCTTTTAGTTCAATTATTAGCCATTTGATATAGTTTAACCATTTCAACTAATTTTGGATAATGAGATGGAATTTCACTTAAATTTTGAGACCATTTATCAATAAGTTCTTCTTGCAGTTTTTCCATTTGTTCGTGTAGAATCATAAATGTACCAGTAGAAGTTTTGTCAGCTCTTATTGTAGCTGATTTTAATCATTCACCATTTATTGCTTCATAAAAATCATCTTTTAATAATTGTTTATCCATTATTTGCTCCTGTTATTTTATCTTTAATTAATTCTTTTGCTTTTGATAATTCAACACTAAAGAATGTAGTAACACCACGATTTTGCATTGTTGCACCGTATAATTTATCAACTCTTTCCATTGTTCCTTGTCTATGAGTAATAACAATAAACTGAGTATCTTGTTTTAATTTGTGTAAAAATTCAGCAAATCTTATTACATTAGCTTCATCTAATGCTGCTTCTACTTCATCTAGGATACATAAAGGAAGTGGTTTAGCTTTTAGGATACTAAATAGTAAACTTATTGCAATTAGAGCTTTTTCTCCACCACTAAATAGTTTTAAATTTTTAACTGATTTACCTGGAGGTTGAGCAATTATATCTAAACCAGTTTCTAATAAATTGTTTGGATCTGTATATTTAATTTCAGCCATCCCACCACCAAACATTTTATTAAATACAAATTTAAATTCGTTATTAACTAATTCCACAGTATTAGTAATTTTTTCGATGATAATTTTATCCATTTCCTCGATAGCTTTTTCGATGATATTTTTAGCATCAGTTAATTCTTTTTGTGATTCACTTACTTTATCATAACGTTGTTGAGTTTGAGTTAGTTCTTCAATACTGTCAATATTTACATTACCTAACTCTTTTAGTTCTATTTTTAAGTTTTGAACAATTTTTTTAGCAGAAGAATAATCTATATCTGGATTGTAATAAAGTTCTTTTGCATTTTCATATAGAAGTGAATATTGTTCACTTAAACGTTTATTAGCTTGTTCAATTACTGAATTTGCTTTAGTTTGTTGAACTAAATATTTTTCACGTACAGACATAGCTTCACGATAATTTGCATTTATATCTGATTTTTGGTCAATAAGTGCATCTATACTAATATTAATTTCTTTTAGTTTTTGATTTTTTGAATTTAGTATTGCTAAAGTTGAATCTCTTTCTGAAATATAAGTCTCAATTGTTTGACTAAAATCAATATTTTCTTCTAGTGTTACTTTTTTATTAGTTTGAGTTTCATATTGATTTTTTAGTTCATCAAATTCATTTACAGCTTCTTGTTGTTTTTGTTTAATTGCTGATAATTGAACAGAAAGTTCTCTATTATTGGTTGTCATTTGCTCTTTTTGAAATTGTAAATCATCACGAGTTTTAGTTAGTTCATTAATTTTTGAAGTTATTTGTGGAATTAAATCTTCTAATTCTTGAATTTTTTTATCTAGTTCAAATGTATTTGATTGTTGGGCACTTTGTCCTCCAGTTATAATTCCACCCACTCTTATAATATCTCCATCTAAAGTTACTATCATATATTTTTTTTCTAATAGTTTTGATAGTCTATTAGCTTCATCGATATTGTTTGTGATTAATATATTACCTAATAAAAATTGTCTTAAAGTATCAAATTCTTTTTTAGTTTTAATAAGGTTACTTAAAACACCAATGAAACCTTCTTGAGTTTGAGCAACGATTAAATGTTCTTCTCTAATGTTTCTTGGTCTTATTGATGATAAAGGAATAAATGTGGCTCTTCCAGCTTTGTTATTTTTTAAAAATTCCACAGCACTTACAGCGGTTTCAGGAACATCAACTACAATATTTTGTAAAGCGCTTGCTAATACTGTTTCCACTGCTAAAGTATATTCTTGTGGTACTTCTAATAAATCAGAAACAATTCCTTTATATCCTTTAAATAATGAAGAATTTTCGACAATTGTTTTAGTTCCTTTAGTTAATGTTAATTTATTATCTCTAATGTCTTTAAATTGCTCTAATCTAGCATTTAGTTTTGAACGATTGTCGTATTGAGCACTTAGATTTTTGTTTAATTCAAATAATTTTTTATGAATTTCAGTATTTTTTTCAGATAAATTTTGAATTTGCAGATTTGCTTGATTTTCAAATTGTTTATAAGAAGCAATAATTGCATTTAATTCTTCTAATCTATCTTTAATTGTGTCTAATTTTTCAGTTAAAGAAACTTGAATTTTACCTGATAAAATTCATTCTCTTTGTTGTCTATCTTGAATGGATCTAACTTGTAAGTTATTAATTTGTTCATTTAAAGAACTTATTTTTTTGTTAAAATCAGCAATATCTTTGTCTAATTCTCTTCTTTGTTGTGCTACTAACTCTAGTTGAGATTCCACTGTTTGTAAGTTATCATTTAAATTAGCAATAACACTATCAACATCACCATATTCATTTTTTAAGTTATTAATAATTTCTGTAGATTCATTTAATTCATGAACTAATAGAGCAACTTCTACTTCTTTTAGTTGTGAATTTTTGTCCATAAAAATTTTCGCTTTTTCAGCTTGTTTTTTTAGTGGTTTTAATTGTCTATCTAGTTCATCTACTAATGTTGTAATATTCACTAATGCTTCATTAGTTTTTTCTAATTTTTTTTGTGCTTCTAATTTTCTTACTTTATACATATTAGTTCCAGCAGCTTCTTCAAAAAATTCACGTCTTCTTTCGGGTGTTGCTTCTGCTACATCACTAATAGTTCCTTGACTTATAATAGCTAATGAAGATTTAGAAATTCCACTTTGCATTGCAATTTCTTTAATATCTTTCATTCTTGCTACTTCCCCATTTATATAGTATTCATTTGAACCTTTACCACGATATAAAACTCTAGAAATGGTAAATTTATCATGAGGAATAGATACCTCATGATCTGAATTATCAAATGTTAAAATTACTTCAGCTTTATCCATTTCTTTTTCAGTTTCTGAACCACTGAAAATAACATCTTCCATACTATCTCCACGTAGAGCTTTTGAAGATGATTCACCTAGTACTCATTTAATTGCATCATTTATGTTACTTTTTCCACTACCATTAGGACCTACAATAGCAACTATTTCACCATTAAATTTTAGATTTACTTTATCTGCAAATGATTTGAATCCATATGCTTGAACTTCTATTAATTTCATATTCCTCCTAAATATTTAGGTTTTTTAAAGCGTTTTGTGCAGCATTTTCTTCTGCTTCTTTTTTATTTTTACCTAATCCTACACCATATTTTGTTTTATTATAAATTACAGTAGAAATAAAGCCATCTTGATGTTTTTTAGTTTCATAACTTACTGATAAATCATTAGATTGAATAAATTCCTGAAAAAGAGTTTTTGCGTCTTTATTTTCTTTATTAACGTAATATTCTACATCAGCAAAAATGGTTTTATTTAAAACTTGTTCTACAGCTTTCATACCTAGTGATAAATATATAGCTGCAATAAAACTTTCAAACAGATCCGCATAAACTTTTTTAGAATTTTGTAATTGATTTATTGCACCCATTGAAGCTTTTAATAGTGAAAATAAATCGTATTTTTGTGATATTTTGGCTAAATTTTCTGTTTTAACTAAAGTTGATCTTAAAGTTGTTGCATGACCTTCATCTATATTATTGTATTTTAAAAATAAGTATTCAGACACCTTGAATTGTAAAATAGCATCTCCTAAATATTCATTTAATTCATAACTTTTATATTGTCTATGTTCATTTGCAAAAGTTGAGTGAGTAAATGAGATTTCAAAAAAATGAAAATTAGTTAAATTGTTTGTGTTGATGTTGAATTTGTGTAAAATATCTAGTAATTTTTGATTAAAATCGTTATTCATTATTATCCTCAATTTCAGCTAAATATTTTTGCATTTTATTTATTGTTCGTGCTTCGATTATTTGTTTTAGTTGATTTAATGCACTATAAAAAGCATCTTCATTGCTTCTTCCGTGTGCTTTTGCAACAATTTTATCAAAACCAATGATCGTAGCAGCTCCTATTTTTTTATAATCAAATTTATTTTTAATTATTTTTAATTGTTTTTTCAATAATAATGCTGCAATTTTAGTAATAAATGATGACATAAAAGCATTTTTTAATAAAGTAAATAAAGTAGAATAAGCACCTTCCATACTTTTTAATAAAATATTTCCTGCATAACCATCTGAAATCACAATATCAATATCATCTTTTAAAATATTATTAGGTTCAATAAATCCACTATATTTAAATAAATTATTGCTATTTTTTAAAATTTGATGAGCCTCTTGTTGTATAGTAGGACCTTTATATTCTTCAGTTCCAATGTTTAAAAGAGCTAATTTTGGTGTTTGTTCATTTAAAAGTGATTTATAAAAAATAGTAGCTATTTTTGATCATTGTATTAAATATTCAGTTTTTGTTTCAGTGTTTGCACCAACATCTAATAGTAAAAATTGCTTTCCAGATTGTTTAGGTATTAAAGGCATAAATGCAGGTCTAGATATTCCTTGTAATCTTTTTAGTTTTAAAGTTGTGATAGTGACTAGAGATCCTGAATCTCCACTACTTAATAGTGCATCAACATCGTTTTGTTTAGTAAATTCAACTGCATCTAACATCGATGAAGGCTGTTTTAAGACATCTCTTATATTACTAGTTTTAGTTACAACTGATGGTGAGTGCTTAAAAATAATATTGTGAGGTAAATTTATATTTAGTTGTTTTAGATCATTATTATTACCAAATAAAATTAAAGTATAATTTGGATTTTCAAAAGCTCATTTATATGCAGCTTTGATTGCATTTTGAGAACCATTTTCATTATTTAGTGTGTCAACAACAATTGTTTTCATATTTTATTCAATAGCAATATAGTATGGATATAATGCTTGTCCTCCGTTGTTGATTTCAACTTCAACATCAAAATTTACTTGGATATATTCTTGAAGTTCATATGCATCTGCTTCACTTGCATCTTGACCATAATAAATAGTAACTATTTCGCTAGTATCATCAATTAATTCATCAAAAAGGGCTTTTGCAGCATCATTTTGATTTGTATGAGTTGATAATACTTTACCTTTAGTTAGAGATAAATATTGACCTTTTTTAATTCTTACACCATTAATTCTTGTGTCTTTAACTGCATAAGTAACTTCCGCACTTTTAATAGATTTTACTGCATCTTTCATATTTAGTTCGTTATCTTCTGGACTAGAATCTTCATTAAAGTTTAAAAGTGCTGAGATACCTTCTACTTGTGTTTTGGTAGGAATAATAACAACATTTTTCTTTTTACCTGAAATTTGTGAAGCTTGTTGCGCAGATAGTGTTATGTTTGAATTATTAGGTAAAATAAAAATTGTTTTGGCATTAATTTTATTAATTGCAGAAACAATATCAGCAGTAGAAGGATTATTAGTTTGTCCTCCTTCGATTATGAAGTGAGCACCAAGTGATTTAACCATATTGATAATACCTTCACCACTATTACATGTTATTAATCCACAATTTACATTAACTATTTGATTATTAGCATCTTCTTTGTTATCAGTTGTTTTTTGTTGTTCTTTTAATTTGCTTGTATTTTGTTTAGAATTATTTGCTTGTTGTGTCATATTTTCAATTTTGATTTTTGCAAATTCCCCTAGTGTTTGAACTGAATTTAAAACAGTTCCTGGTTTTAGTGCATGAATATGTACTTTTAAAAAATTATTATCATGTACTACAACAATACTTGATCCTAATTTTTCTAATTTTTTTACCAAGTATTCTCTATCAAATTTATTAGGTTTATTTAAATCAATAATAAATTCAGTACAGTATCCAAACTCACCTTCAAATACTTCAGTATCATTTATAAATCTATTAATATATTCATCAGTATCTACTATCTCTACAGGTTGATTTTGGAAATATAGACTCATTCCTTCAATGACTTTCACAAGTCCAAATCCACCACTATCAACAACTCCCACTTCTTTTAATATAGGTAATAAATTGGGAGTTTTTTCTACACTGTCATTAGAACTAATAAAGGCTTTTGCAAATACATCTTTAACAGAAGCACTTGCTAAAACATTTGTTGAAAGAGATTGGCTAGTTTCACGAATTACAGTTAATATTGTTCCTTCGATTGGTTTTAATACTGCTTTATAAGCTATATTTGTAGCCTCATTGAAAGCATCAATAAGATTATTTGTATTAGCAGATTTTAAATTTTTAAAAGCATTAGCAAATCCACGAAAAATTTGTGAAAGAATAACACCTGAATTACCTCTTGCACCTAGTAACATTTGTTGTGCAACTAAGTTAGAAGCATATGATAAATTTTCTAGTTCATTATCTGGCATAGTTTCTAAAAATTCTTTAGCAACATTGATTGTTGCAAACATATTTGTTCCAGTATCACCATCAGGTACAGGAAAAACATTTAAATTATCAATAGTTTTTTTATGGTTACCCAGATTATTAGCAGCTGAAATAACAGCATATTTTCATTGTATTCCGTTCATATTATTGAATTCCTCTTATAAAAATATCTAAATTAGCTAAGTTTATCTTGTATTTATTTAAAATATAATTAATTGTTTGATAAATTTGCTCAATAATGCTTTTTGCTGAAACATTAGAAAGAATTATAATTCCAATTGAAATACTATGTTGAGAATTATTATCTTTAATGATGATTTGTTGATAATTGTTATTTTTTGTATTTTCATTATCACTTAAAAAATCTAAGTCAGCAAAACCAACAATTCCCACAATGCTTGACACAGCATTTAAAATTTCTATAGTGATTTTGTCTTTTTCCATAGTTAATATTTTATATTATTTTTAGTATTTTTTATTAATTACCACTATTAAGAACAATCTTAATAAAGAAATTTAAAATTTATAAAATATTTTAAAAAAGATATTAGAAATAATTGTGTTTATGTTAAAATATTTAAGCAATGCTAAATAATTACGTAATATATTTATAAAAGGAGTAGAAATGCCAGGTAAAGATAGTTTAACCGGACGTAAAGCTCTAAGCGGTAACAAAAGATCACATGCTTTGAATGCAACAAAAAGAAGATTTGATTTAAACTTACAAAAAGTTACCATTTTAGACAACGGACAAAAGAAAAAAATCCGTGTAACCGCTAAAACAGCAAGAACATTAAGAAAATATGGACTTACTGCTTAATTTATAATTAAAGTCTCACAAATGTGGGGTTTTTTAATGCTTTTTTATAAAAAATGAAGGATAGATATGGAAATAAAATTTTCAAATTATTATGCAAGATATAATACACAAAAAGATACACAATTAATAAATATAGATTTTGAAATCAAAAGTGGCGATATGGTTTCAATTATTGGGTCTTCAGGAGCAGGAAAAACAACAATTTTTAATGCTTTTTTTGGTGATTTAGTGAAAGAAAGTGGAGATTTTTGTATAGATGGTATTAATATTGAACAGTATAACAAAAAACAAAAAAAAGAACTATATAAAAAAATTGGTTTTTTAAGTCAAGAAACTAATTTAATACCTAGTGATGATGTATATACAAGTATATTAAGAATTTATAAATTTCCTTTTGTAAAAAAGCAAATTAAAGAAAAAATATATGCTTTGTTAAAACAATTTAATATGTTTGAGTATATTTTTACTAAAGTAAGTGAATTAAGTGGTGGACAAAAACAAAAAGTAGAACTTATAAAATTGATTTTAATTAATAAAGATTTAATTTTAGCAGATGAGCCTACAAATAGTTTAGATCCTGAATCTAGTATTGAATTTTTAGAGATATTGAAAAAATTAAATCAAGAACAAAAAATTACAATAATTACTATAATTCATGATATTTCATTAGCAAGTAAGTATTTTAATAAATTTATAGCAATTAAAAATGGAGAAATGATTTCAAAAGGTAATTGAAATAATTTTGATCAAGAAACTTATGATTTAATATTCAAAAAATAAATGTCGAATTTTATAAATTTGAATCATTTAAAATTTATAATATTAATATATTAATATTTTAGAGGTTAAAATGGAAAAAATTTATAAAAATTCAATTATTTTTGGAATGGATAATTCCTGAGAATTAGCAGAAGAAATTGGGCAAATTTTAGACATAGAAGTTCAAAAACCTAATAAGATAATATTTTCAGATGATGAAACATTATTATCAAGTGATATAACAGTGAGAAATTTAGATACGTATATTATTTGTAATACTGGTAAAAATGTACATGATAATTTAATGGAACTTTTAATTTTTATAGATTCATTAAAAAGAGCAAGTGCAAAAACAATAAATGTTGTTATGACATATTATGGATATGCCAGACAAGATCGTAAAGCTGATAAACGTCAACCAATTACAGCAAAATTAGTAGCAGATCTTTTAGAAGTTGCAGGTATTACTAAACTAACAACAGTAGATTTACATAATTCATCAATTCAAGGTTTTTTCAATGTACCAGTTGATGATTTAAGAGCACAATTAATCTTTTCAGAAGAATTAAGAAAAAGAAACTCAGAATTTACAGTAGTTAGTCCCGACCACGGGGGTGCTGTAAGAGCTAGAACATTAAGTGAATTAATTTCCAATAACATCAAAATTGCTATTATTGATAAAAGAAGAACTTCACCTAATGTAAGTGAAGTTATGGGTGTTTTAGGTGATGTTCAAGATAAAAATGTTGTTATTATTGATGATATTATAGACACAGGTGGAACAATAATTAAAGCAGCTCAAACCTTAAAAGAAAATGGAGCTAAAGATATTATCGTAGCAGCTACTCACGGAATTTTTAGTAAAGGTTTTGAAATGTTTGAAAATGAACCAAGTATTAAAGAAGTCATTATTACTAACTCAATAGATATTGAACATTTAAAACAATACAAAAAAATTAAAATTTTATCACTTGGATTTTTATTAGCTCATGTTATTAAACAAAATATTAATAAAAAATCATTAACAGAAATTTATAATGCTTACAAAGACGGAAATTGAGAAAATTTTAATTAATTTTCATATTAATTTAGATTCTGATAAATTAGAGATTCTTTTTGAATATTATCTTTTGATTGAAGAATATAATAAAGTCATGAATCTGACTGGATTTTATGGAGAACAACTCATAATTGAAGGTTTTATTGAATCATATTTTCTTTTAGAAAATGCTTTTGATTTATCTAATGATTATAAATATAAATTAGTTGATATAGGTGCTGGTGTTGGTTTTCCCAGTTTACCTTATTTAATAATGACCAATAAAAATATTGATTTAACAATTATTGAACCTTTAAAAAAACGCTGTAATTTTTTAGAAATAGTGAAAAATCAACTGAAATTAAAAATAAACATAATTAATGATCGTGCTGAAAATGTTAAATTACAAAATGAATTTGATTTAGTTACAGCAAGAGCAGTTATGAAACTTAAATATTTAGTGGAAATTTCTTGTCAATTAGGTAAAATAAATAGCCAACAAGTTTTTATTAAAGGTTCTAACGTTCAATTAGAATTAGAAAATGCACAAAAAATTTTGAGTGTTTTAAATTTAAAATCTTCTGTTAAAGAATATAACTTTCACGGAATAAGATTAAATAATTTAGTCTATATTTTTAAAACTCAAAATATAGACAATAAATTTCCTAGACCTTGGAATATCATAATTAAAAATTAGTTTTTTGAGTATAAAAGCAGTATAAAAAATAAAAAATCAAGTGAATTGTGAGTACTTGATTTTTTATTACTTTAAAATTTTTTGGTAATTAATGTTTGAGCATTCATTTCTTTAGGCTGCTTTATATTTAGATAATCTAATATTGTAGGAGCTATATCTGCTAATGTACCATTTTTTAGTGCAATAGACTTATCATAAGAAATTAACATAACAGGACTAGTGGTATGTTTGGTTGCAGGTTGATTATTAATATCTTCAGTAATTTCAGCATTACCGTGATCTGCTGTTATAAATCAATTAATATCTTCATCAGAAGTTTCTAAATAATTTAAAATCCTTGCAAATTGTTGATCTAAAAATTCAATGGCTTTTATTGTTGCTTTTAAATTTCCTGTGTGACCTACCATATCTGGGTTTGCATAATTTACAATAATAAAATCATAATTTTTTATTTCTTTTAATAAAACATCAGTAATTTCTTGAGCAGACATATGAGGATAATCAGCAAATGATTCAGCTTTTATACTATCAACTAATATTCTAGATTCATTTTTAAAAAGTATATCTTTACCACCATTAAAGAAGTAGGTAACATGTGCATATTTTTGTGTTTCTGCTAGTCTTAATTGTTTTATATTGTTATTGGCTAAAACTTCCCCTAATGGATTAATAATTTTCATTTCTT
The DNA here is from genome assembly GCF_013008815.1 of Mycoplasma miroungirhinis. Classification (GTDB taxonomy): domain Bacteria; phylum Bacillota_I; class Bacilli_A; order Mycoplasmatales; family Metamycoplasmataceae; genus Metamycoplasma; species Metamycoplasma miroungirhinis. The sequence goes on from NZ_CP053097.1 coordinate 694,199, forward strand.
TAAATGCAATATCAGTATTTATGTCTTCGTATTTCATTAAAGAAACAAATTTAGCTATTTTTACCTTATTTTTAGGTTCATAATCATATATTTTAGAACCTAAAAATAAATGAGATAATTGTCTTGTGCGATCAGGTCTAAAATTAAAAAATATAATCGAATCATTATCTTTAATTGGTTTTGAGTTTTTAACAAAAGCAGGAACAAAAAACTCATCGAAAATGTTTTGAGAATATTGTTTTTGAATATAATCATCTATATTCTCAATGAGATTATCACTTTGACCTAACATAGCATCATATGCTAATTGATTTCTAGAAAAAATTTTATCTCTATCCATTGCATAAAAACGTCCTGCAATAGAAGAAATTACATAATTATATTGTGTGATTTTTTTATTTAAAATTTTTAATGATTGATTAATGGATTGTGGTGCAACATCTCTTCCATCTCCAAAAATATGAATACTTACATTTTTTAAATTATTTTCAAAACACATATCTAAAATTTCAAATAAGTGTTTGTCTAAAGAATGAACCCCTCCATTACTTAAAAGTCCCATAATATGCAGTGTGGTTTGAGTGTTTTTTGAGTGATTTATAATATCTAAAAGTGTTTTGTTACTTTTAAAAGTGTTTTGTTGAATTTCATTATTTATTAGTGATAAACCAGTATATACAACACGCCCTGCACCTATTGTTAAATGTCCAACTTCACTATTTCCTATTTGATTTTCAGGTAATCCAACATATTTTCCAGATGCTTCAATTAGAGAATTAGGACACATTTTAAATAGATAATCAAATGTTTTATGTTTTGCTAAATTAAAAGCATTTCCTTGATTTTCTTTTCGCATTCCTAATCCATCAATAATTGTTAATATAATTTTCTTTTTCATATGTCCTCCATTTAAGTACTTTAATTATATAGAATAATATTTGACATAAATGCTAATTTTTATAAAGAATTATTTTGTTTTTTTAGCAATATTTTTTTAAATTTATAACTATAATGCATTTTTCATATAAAATTAGTATTATTTTTATATTTATATAAAAAGAATAAAAATAAAGGAGATGTAGTGATTAGATTATTAAAAGAAGCTTTTAGATCGCTTTGAAAAAATAAAACTACAGTAATTGGTTTAAGTATTTTAATTTTTATTACATGTGGTTTATTTACTTTATTATTTGATATTAAAAAAAGCTATACATCAACACTTTCAAGTTATAAAACTGTTTCACAAATGCAAGATTTAACAGTTAATTTAGACGTTAATCCTAATGGAGAAGTTCCTAACGGTGGTTATAATCAAGTTAATGAACAAGGTTTAATAGATACAAAACCTGTTATTTATACACCAGATTCTTCAATAAAATCATATAAACAAAGTACAAAAAATTTAAGTATTCCAGAAACTGAATTAAATTTTTTAAATATTAGAAATTTTAGTTTAAATAATAAATCTCTAATAAATCAAGATACTTATATTGATAGTAGTATTTTCCAAAATTGATTTTTTGATCATCAAAAAAATAGAGGTATAGCCATTTTTGATATGCAAAATGGTTCTTTTGAACTAACTAATGACATTACACTTCCTATTTATTCTAAATCACAAGATAATTATTCAAAGATATCACATAATGTTGTTGTTAATAAAACAAATATTTTTAACTTTGATAAAGAATATAAGTTACAAGATATTGCTACTGTTATTAATACTCCAACTGGAGCAACACATTTTAAATTAGATGATTATTTAGTTAAGCCACTAGATTTATTTTTAAATCCTCTAACTCATCAAGCATCATTTGATACTCATAAACTGGAATTATGAAGTCAAGATGGTGATGTTATTGTTATTTCTGGTGAAAATGTTTTAAAACAATTAGGTTTTGAAAAAAATCAAAATGATAAATTTTATTTTTCTGATTCTAATAATGCAAAAGACTTACATTTTCAAGATAATAAATTAACTAAACAAAATATAGATAAAAATGTATTAATAGAAAATCAATTTTCATTAAGAAATTATTTAACGTCTCAAAATATTAGTGAAATTAATTCAAAAAGTTATGAAAATTTTACTTTTAATAAAGGTATTAAGTATAAATTCCCTTTAAATTGAATTCAAAATATTGAAGTTGAAACAGAATTTGAAAAAAGATTATTTAAATTAAATTGAGACTTTAATACTGAAATTAATGCTTCTAATTGAAAAGGTAGTTATTTAAGTTATATATCAAAAATTTATTCTGAAAATAATAATCAAATTCCAGATGATATTAAAGAATTTGGATTTTGAACAAAATCAACAAAAACTAGATGATATTTACAAACAAACTCACCGAGCGACTGAAATATAGTAAAAGAACCGATTGCATTTGAAGATTTAGATGTAATTTTATCACTGAAAAATAATCAACCTACTTCAACAGATAAAGATACAATAGCAGAAATTGAAAAATTTAATCCACAGTGAAATCAAGTACAAATAAAAGATAAATTTAATGAAATTTCAAATACTAATTTACTTCAATTAAAACGGAATGAAATTGCACAAGGTGCAAATAATGTTGCAAAACAAGCCATTATATCCAAAGTCTTAAACAAAGTTGGAGAAGAAAATGTTGGGTTAAGACAATCTTTAACAGTTGAAACAATTAATGAAGGTGATTCAAAGAAAAATATTTTCCATTTTATAAATACTGGTGATTCTAATAATTCCATTCGTGGTGTTAAACAAAATGTTGGTAAATTGTATAATGAAGCTACAGAACCAACCATTTTAAATAAAACAGATAGTAGAAAAAATATTGATGAATATTTATTAATTCCAGATAAAAATTTCCCCAATAGAAAAACAAAATTACCTTCAGAATACGCCCAAAATATAGTAGAATACATTTTTAAAGGGTATACACCAGATCCAAATTATTTAGATACAGATATTAGATTTGAACCTTTTTATAATTACTATCCTGGAACACAAATTCCATATTTAACTAACGCAAAAATTCTTTTATTAACTTCTGAAGATGAAGATAATAACACCATTCAGTATGCTGTGACAAAAAATGAAACAACTTCTAAAAAAGGTGAAGATAAATATTTAATTCTTGTGAAAAAAGAAATCAATAATGAAATATATTGAACAAGATTATTAATACCTGAACAAGATAATAGTTTAACAGCAACAGAATTAGATAATTTTTTAACTCAACATAGATTAACCATAAAAGCCAAAATAGGTAAAGAAGGTTGAGCTAAAATAGATTCTGATTATAAAAATAGTATTTATTTACCAATTAATTATGGTTCTGTTGATAATGCAGCAATAATTGACATTACTCAAAACAATAAAATTAATATTTTAATTAAACAAATTAGACAAACAATTTTAAAAACAGATTTAGCTAATTTATTTACAAAAGAACAATTAGATAAAATTTTAACAGCAGGTCAAATTGCTGTTGAAAAAAATCAACTTCATAATCTATTAGCTTCTGGAAAAACAAATCAAGTTATTATTAAAGTGGTTATATTTGATTGACTTTATGAATTGTCAAAAGCAACGGAAAAAACAGATGAAAAATTAATTAATTTTAATATTAATACTTTCTGAAAATCAATTGTAGATAATTTCATAAACTATATTAAAAATAAATATACTTATGATAATAACAAAATAAGAACACACGAAGAACAAAAAACTTATCTAAAACACGAATTAGATAAATTAGAAGAGTTATTAATGAACATTACAGGTTCAAAAAATCCTTTTTTTAACAACTTAATTTTAGGTTTTAAAATTTCTAACATTATTGACTATATTAAAGACTATGATAAGTTTTTAGATTCTATTGGTTCTATACTAACTTCAATTGATCTATTAAAATTTTCAACATTAGGTAGAGAATGATATATACAACATCCTTACAAACCTTATTTAAATGCAAATGCAGATTATTATGTACTTAGTTCAGATGAAATTACTTCTTTTTTATTGAGAAGCATTGATGAATATAAGATAAAGACCGCTTTAAGTAATTTAATAAATCAAATTGATTTTAAAGTATTATTAAACCCTGATAGTCAATTAAGCATTTATCAAAAAATATTAAGTACAGCTAAAGATGCAAATAAACCTTTATCAAATTCTGAACAAACTAGATTAATATCACTATTTAATAAATTGAATGGTTATAAAGATAATACCAAAGCATTTGATAATATTAATGAAGCATTAATACTTTTAATTAATTCTTTTTCATTACAAACCTTTAATAAAAATTTAGTTCACTTTTTAGAAAAAAGTGAACAAAAACAACCTGTTATTGCTAATGCTGTACTATTTACTAATAATTATATTAAGCAACTAAAACCATCTAATTGAATTGCTAGTTTTATTAGTGCATTAGCACAAGATAAAACAAGTACTTCTAATATTTTAGGAAAAGTTAAAACATTACAAGACACAATCAAGTTATTAGCTAATTTATCATCTAAAACTCAAAAAGCAGCAGGTTTATATATACCTGCTAATGATGAAGAAAAAATATCATTTGCAGATTTAGGTAATTTAGGATTAATTAGATTTCCTAAATCAGAAACCAACATTATTACAAATGACAACATTGATCAATATGATGTAAACAAAATTTTATCTTTAAAACAAAAAATAGATAATGTAATTACTTCAAATAAAAAACTTATAAAATTCAGCATTGAAGAATCTAGTTTTTTAAAAAATGTGATTTTAGTTAATAATAATGAATTTGAAAATTTATCTCAAATATCAACAAAGTTAAACAACTATTTAGACTTAATTTCCAAATTATCAATTAAAAACTATCAAAATGATTTAGAACCATATAATTTAAATTTTCAAGAAGATACAAATATTGCTATTGCAACATATGGTGATTTAGCTTATCACTCAGCATTATTTAATCCAAAGTCACAAAATACTGAATTTAATGATGTTTTACATTTCTTATACAATCAAATTAAGCCTATTTTAGGTAATTTCATCACTAAAGATGCAAATGGTTTTATTGGTCAAGAACTAAATTTATATGCTTTTTGAATTAAATTAACTTATGAATTGAAAACATCAATTCCAAATATTACATTAGATGAAATTAAAAAAATTGTTTTAGCTATTTTTAATTTCATGCAAAATTCTAATGTTGCTCAACTACTAAGACAATATGAAAATGTGGATAATCAAATTCCATCATATAATTCCATTTTAGGTAGTGATTTAAACAATTATGCAACAATATTAAAAATAAGTAAAGGTTTAGCAAATAATATTACTTCGACAAAAGAATTTACAAACTCTCATTTATTAGATATTTTAAAACAAGATTTGACTAAAAACAATTTAAATATTTATTGAAATGACATTAATAGTTGACTTGATAAAAATATTTATCAATTTGTTTTAATGATGAGTATGTTAAATGAATCTTCATTAATGCCTACTTTTTACAAAGAATCTCAAGAAATATTTGTTAATAATTTTATAAATGCGCCTCAAGATTCAATATTAGATTCATTAATAACAAATGATTATGTTTTATCAGTTTTATATAAGAATGTTCTAAGTTATTCTCAATTATCAAAACAAATAAGTATATTAGGTATAAATCCTATTATTATAAATCCTTATATGGCTCTTAGTTTTCCACAAGTACTTTTATATACTGCTATTTCCCATGAAGAAAATGAAGGTAATATAGGTCATTTAGTAACACAACTATCAAGAGATTTAGAAACAATTGATATTGATGATTTAGATAAATTAATTAGTCCTATCTACGACTCGCTAGTTCAAACCCAAGAATTATCGGATTCAGGTGATAAAAACATCACATTAGATATTTCATATTTTACTTGATTAAAAAATAAATTTATTTTAAGTGACAAAAATGATCAAACAATTTTTGGTCTAAATACAAATAAAATTTTTGAACAATTGTTATTTTCATTAATTTCAACAAACTACGTAAATAACTTAATTGCATACAATGATACATCTGCATATTTAGCAAAAATTAATTATGCATATGCTCAAAAAAACAATAAAGAAGTTTATACTGGTAATATAGATGAATATTTACAAGACCCATTTAAAATGGCTGTATTTATAAACACACTTGATGATAAATATAAAATCAAAATTAATTCAGTTGAATATTTAATTATTGGTATTGATATTACAGCAGATTACTTATATCCAGTGATTAATGAAGAAAATTTACAAGTAGATACTTCCAAACAATCTCTTGTATATGTAAATAGTAAAGGTTTTGATAGAATTAAAAGTGCTTATCCTACTTTAGCCTTAAAAGATTATTTATTAGTGCAACAAGGAGATTTTAAAGCAACTGAATTAAAACAAGAATTTTCTGATTTTATTGCTTCTATTGCAACTAATATAACTAATAAAGTGTTTTTAGCAAATGAATTAGATCCAATTAATCCTGAAATTTCTATTAGAATTACTTTGGTACAAAAAATTATTCATTCTATTGGTAACGTACAAGTATTTAGTTTAATTATTTTAATTACATTAGTTTCTATGTCTGTATATTTTATTATTAGAAGATATATAAATGATAGAAATAAAGTTATAGGTATATTACGTTCACAAGGATATAGAGCTAGTGAAATTTCATTTGCATTTAGTTCTTTTGTTTGACCAAGTACTATCGTAGGTTCAATTTTAGGTTATACATTAGGTCATTTTATTCAACCTATTGCATTTAGAGTATTTTCTAGTTATTGAACATTACCTACTACAATCGTTTCGTTTAACTGATTAACGTTAGTAAATACATTTATTGTTCCATTTGCATTTTTATCAATATTAATATTTTTAATTACAATGTTTAGTATAAGAATAAAAGCCATTGAACAAATGTCTGGATTAAGTGAATTAAGTGTCGGAAAAATATCACAAAAAATTGCTATATTATTTAGAGTCTTACCAATTAAAAGTAGATTTATTGCAATGTTAACTTTAAATAACTTTTGAAAATTATTTAGTTTATTTATCAGTTTTTCAATTACTTCATTAATCACAATGTTTAGTTTAAGTAGTTTAAATGTCTTCCAAAAATCAATTCAAAGAACATATCAAAATAGAAATTATAAATTTAAATTAGATTTAGAGACACCAACTGTTGAAGGTGGATCTTACATTACATATAATAAAAATTCTTTAAATGATTTATTATATGTACCTGATGATTTGAGTTCATCAAGTCAAGTCAGTGATAAAAATCAAACAGACTATAATTCACCGTTTTATTTCAAACCTGGTTATAGTTTTAATACAGATATTATTAATAAACCATTTTCACCTACTGTTTTAACTAAATCATCCTTAGATATTTTATTAGATACTTCAGTAGAAATATCACCTTGAGATGTTACTTTTGCTAGTTTACCTGAGACTCAAAAAGCCAGAATCATTCAAATTTTTCAACAAGTATCTGCAAAAATGTTTAATACTCAAAATTTACATTATATAAATAGCGATCAAACCACTTTTGATCCTTTCAACCTAAATTATGAAAAACTTTATGCAACTCAAACTCAAGATCCAAATTCTCCAAAAACCAGTTTCTTTACATTTAATCGAGAAGATAGTCTTGTAAAAGGGATAAAAAATGCTTCTTCATTAGGTCAATTCTTATTTGTAGAATATGATGCATTTAATGATTTTTATAAAAAACCTGCAGCTATTAAAACAGATAAAGTTAGAAGTTTATATAGAAATTTCTTAATTGATGCTTATAAAAAAATAGATCAAAATGATTTCTTTATTAGTTTTGGCGGAATCATTTGAAACAATAATACAAATGAAAAATATTCATATGCTAAAACATCAATAAACGATCAAAATATCAATATATATGGTTATAAAAAAGATTCTAAATTTATTGATTTAAGAGATGTAAAAAATAAGGATTTAAAAGAACTTTTATATAAAAATTTCCCAAGTGACCAACCATTACCAGATAATTTAGATAATGTAGTATTGCCTTTAGTTATTAATAATGTTGTATCTAAAAAATGAAATTTAAAAGAAGGATCTATTGTTCAATTAAATATTGAAAACCATGTGGATAGATTTATAGATCAAATATTAAATATTAATAATAACAATCACACTTATACATTTAAAGTTATTGGTATTAATGAAACTTATATCAATAATGAATTAATTACAACAAAAGAAATTATTGATAAAATAACAGGATTAGATACCCTTTCTAATTGAGTGAAAAAACAAAGACAAAATGAATTAGATATTTTAATTAAATTTAATCCAAATAAAGTTTCAGAATATACTCAATGATTTAATAATGAATATGAAGGATTTAATGGTATTTTAAGTAATGATGATGCACCTGAACAAACTATTAATACTTTAACAACATATTCATCAAGTGGATATTGAGGAGCAGTACAAACTTATAATGCAAATGTTGCTGATGATAAATCAATTACTGATTTCTTTAAAAAAATATTTGTAGGCCAAGGTCGAACTGATCCTATGTTTGAATTTACAGTATATTCATATAATCAAACACATAATAATAACTTTGATTGAAAACAAAAACTAAAAGAATTTTTAAATGTAACTAATGATGATTATAAAACCTGAGGAGATCAATCATTAGTTAATGAACCTATTGAGCCTGAAATTAAGAAAAATATGATTAATGCAATTAACAAGTTATATGGTGCAGAAGATTCTATTTATGGTAAAGATATATTATATGTTGCATCACAAAGTGTTAACTCAAAAGATATTGAAGCTGGATTTATTAGTGGTATTGCATCAACAATAACTAACATAACATTAGCATTTATTATAATTAGTTTCATTGTATCAATTATCATTTTAATTATGATTACAAATTCAATGATTAATTCAAACCGTGAATCTGTTGCTACATTTAGTATATTAGGATACTCAAATAAAGAAAAAGTTTATTTATTCTTCTCCAATTACATTCCAATTATCTTATTTGCTTCATTATTAATGATTCCAATTACATTTATCTTAATGACTTCATTTAATGCATTTATGCTTGCAACTAGTCAGATGGTATTACCACTATATTTATTCCAATCAACGATTTTAATTAGTATTTTAGTATCATTATTAGTATTTGGAATAACCTCTATATTTGCATGAATAAGTTTAAATAAAATTAAACCTGTTTACTTGCTGAAAGGAAAATAATGTTTAAGAAAATTAAAAAAAATAAGTCAATTCAACCTGAAACACTACAAAATAAGACAACGACTAATGAAACATCATTATCATTAAATGAAATTAAAAAAATTTCCAAAGCAAATAATAAACCTAGACCAAAAGATAAATTTGCTTCAGAAAAAAATTCTCCAGGTGTAATCATTGAAGTAAAAAATGTTACTAAAACTTATTTATCAGGAAATTTAGCAACTGAAGTATTAAAAGGCGTTAGTTTTAAAATCAATCGAGGAGAAATTGCAGTTTTATTTGGTAAAAGTGGTTCAGGAAAATCAACATTATTAAACTTAATTAGTGGTTTAGACCGAACAACAACAGGTCAAATTATCGTCAATGATGTTGCATTACCTTATTTATCTAATGCCAAACAAACTTTATTTCGAAGAGAAAATATTTCTTTTATTTTTCAAAACTATAATTTACTTCAAAACTTAAATTCATACGATAACGTAGAAACAGGTTCGTATTTACAAAAAAATAAACAAAAACAAATGAATATTAAACAATTATTTGCTGATTTTGATTTAAGTGATTGTATGTATAAATATCCTTCTCAAATGTCTGGAGGTCAACAACAACGTGTTTCTATTTTAAGAGCACTTGCTAAAAACTCAGAAATTATTGTAGCTGATGAACCTACAGGGGCTTTAGATGAAAAAACATCAAAATTAGTACAAAACATTCTTTTGGACATTAATGCAAAATATAATTCTACAATAGTTATAGTTTCTCATGATCCCGATATTGCAGCAATTGCAGATAAGGTTATTTATTTAGAATTAGGAAAAATCAAAGAAATTAAAACTAAAGATAAAACTAGAAGAGAAAACTAAGCAAAATTACAACAAAATTCAAGCGATTGGCTTGATTTTTTTAATAAAAAAATCAAGTACCTAAGATACTTGATTCTGACTAAAAGAATTTTAAAACAGCTTGATAATCTGGTTCACTAGACACTTCTTGTACGTATTCAACATGTTCAATAATATCATTTTCATTTACGACAAATACTGCTCTAGTTAATAATCCAAGTTCTTCAATTTTAGTTCCTGTTTTGGCTGAAAAATCATTATATTTAAATTCGCTTAATGTTGTAACTTTAGTATTTTCTTTGGCCGCACATCAACGTGAAAATGCAAATGGTGTATCATAGCTTATTACAACAACAGGAAAAGGTTTATTTTTAAAATCATGCATAAATTTTGTAGTTTCCAATTCACAAACACCGGTGTCAATAGATGGTATAGAAAAAATTAATCTTTTTTGTCCTGCAATATCTTGTGAATTAAAATCAGCTAAATTAAGATCAACAGCTTTAAAGCTAGGAAATTTATCTCCCACTTTTAATTGTTGTCCCATTAAATGCATTTCATTTCCTTTAAAAGTTATTTTCATATTCTCTCCTTTTCTCTTTAATTATAGTTTAAAAAGCAATCTATAAAAACATTTTAGTTAATTAGTAGAATCTAATTTAATATAATCTACTGTATTTATATATTGATAATTATTTATAGGTTTTGTAATATTTTCATATTTAGCACCTAACTCGCCAAATACATTTGTTAAATATTCTTTATATTCATCTAAAACATGCACTTTTATGTCTTTTAATGTGTAATTAGTGGTTCGATAAGTAATGTTATTAATTCAATTATTAACAATATTTTTACTTCTTGATGATAAAACAAAAAAACCTTCATAGTCTTTATCATATAAAATATTTACAAGCGCTTTATATGTATTTTTTCTAATAAATAAAGATAAAAATTTACTTATGATTTTATTAAATTTAATAGAAGAAATATTTGTATCTTTAAAAGTTTTATTTTTGTATATTCAATCTTTTAATTTATTTTTAGTATTTAGATATTTTTTTACTTTAGATACTGTAGTGGGTATTACTAAATTAATATTTAAAAATGGAGTAGCAGTATATACTAAATCATCTCTATGTAAAAACTTAATTTGTTTATCAAAATATTGTGTAGATTTAGTATTATCTATTACTCGATCTGGAAATAATTGTTTAAGTTTTTCATAAGATTCAAAAGTCATCATTACTTCATGGTAATCTAAATTTTCAGTATAATTAAAACCAGTTACTGCAAATAAAAGAGAATAATTATCTAAACTATATCAAATATTATTTTCTTCACAAAGTTTACAAAAACTTTGTAAAATAAATTCCTTATTCATTCTAATTTTATTCATAACTTATATTATACTTTTATAGTTATAGTTTAAAGTATTATTTTGATATTTAATTTATGCTTATCACTAGAAAAACCTTTTATTTTGTTATAATTTTATTATTAAACTTTTTAAATATATTTTAATATATTAAAATACAACGAAGGAGTTGTCATGGCAAGAAACAATAATTTTGTAAAAAAAATAGCTCGCTTTAATTCAACAAAAGCGCAGCAAAATAAAAAACCTGTTTCTAAACAAGAAGAAACTTTAGAAATAAAAAAACGTTGGCCTAAATATGTTTTAGGATTTTTCATTTCTGCAATTTTAGTATCAGGGATTACAATTCCACTTGTAGTTGCTGCAAATAGATCTAAAGAAGATTATCCAGTTTTAGATAAAAATTCAGTAGTTTTTAAATTTGATAATAAAGATGGAACTGTATCTGAAATTCAATATTCTGATTTAAAAGAAGTTGTTGATTCTGTTAATGAAGCTAAATATATTTATTCAAAAGTAAGTGATGAAATCGCATTATACTTATATGAACAAGAATATAAAGCCAGTGCATGATATGAAGCAATTTATAACTCAAATAAAGTACCAAGTAAAACAAAATTTTTTAAATTGCAATCTGTTAAAGAAATTACTGACAATAAAACCAAAATATTAAATGATTTAGAGCAAAGATTGCAAACTCAATTTGGATTTAATAAATGAGAAACTGAACTAAAAGCAGAATTAGCAAAGCCTGAATTTGGAGCATCAAAAACTAAAGATGATGCAATTAAACATTTAGTTGCTCAAGAAATTAGAAGACATGCATTTGCAAGATTTGAAACTGAAATTAACAGTGATTTTAGTATTTCTGAAGTACAAAATGGGTTAACTGCTGAACATGATGTGTATTACACTTTTTATAATTCAAAAACTGAAAAAGAAGAAAGAGTAGATTTATTTAAAAAAGGTGATGTTATTCATTTTGGTAATGGTGAAAAAGATTTACACTTCATTCATACCACAGGTGATAACAAAAATGTTTATATCCCAACTGATAAATTAAATACCACTGATCCTGGAGAAACAAAAGTTTATGCATTTTTAACCAAATCATTTTTAAATGATAAAAAAGATGCAGGAATTTATATAAACGATTGATTACAAACACAACCTACAATTTATTCTAAATTAACTTTAAAAATGACACAAAATCAAACTTCAGCTGATTTACCATTTTCATTTAGCAAAGAAGACTTAATTAAATTATTAACATTTACAGATTTTAATAATGGTAAAAATGATTCAGAAATTGATTTACCAATTAATAGAATAAAGGATTTTCAAGGAATTTCTAATTTTATAAAAGGTGAAAATTTAACTAACGAAGAAACAAAGCAAGCTATTAATGATAATTTACTTTTAAATGTTCTAGGTTCTGCAAATGATAGTACATATGGTTCTGAAGGATTTAAATCATTATCAGATATTTATTCAAAAGAAAAACCTGAATTTTACTTACCATATCTTTCAATAATAAATGATGATTTAATTTATACGCCAAATACTAAAAATAACTTTTTTGATGATTTAAAAATGAAAATTGTTGAAAAAATCTTTAATAATGACCACACCTATAGTGAAATTTTAAACAAAAATGTTGTTTCATGAAATGAAGAAGAAAAAGAATTAGCAATTAAAAATAATAAAAAAATTGCTGATTATATTAATGAATTAACTGATTTTGATACTAAGATGGGAAATATTATACGTGATTTATTAGCAGAAAACAATTCAGATTTTAAAACTAATATAGTGTATAAAATTAATGATAATTATGCAATCTTAAATAGTAATGGTCTAAACTTACTTACTCTATCAAAAGTTCAATCAGAACAAACAGCAAGAAAATTAATTTTAAGTGATTTATCTAGAAAAGCAAATGATGTTTCAAATAATGCTCTCAAACCACCATTTAATATTGATAATATGTTTAAAGATTTATTAACATCTGATTTTATTACAAATAAGTTATTAAGTGACCGAAGTTTTATTGAGTATTTAAAAACATTAAAATACAAAAATTATGTTTCAGATAATGAACAAAACTTTAGTGATAAAGATATTGAAATAGCTAAAAAATACTCAAAAATTATTTTAGAATTTCAACATTTACAAATTCTAAATGGAAAAAGTAAGGAAATTAAAGATTATATTGATACATTAATAAACAAAAATTTAAGTGCAGATTATGTATTTGAAAATGGAAAATGAATAGTGAAAAATCATCCAGATCAAGAATTTATTAGATTCATTTATCCAATATTTGAAAAACAAATAAATGGAGGTAATAAATAAAATGAAAAAATCATTATTTTTAAGTTTATTAACTGTTTCTACTATTGCACCATCAGTTGCAATCGCTGCAATTTCTTGTGCTACTTCTGATCCTTTAGCTTTAAATGAACGTGGTAAACAAGAAAGTGTGTTAACTAGTCCAGAAACTAAAACATTTATTTTACAAAATGTTGCTGATAATTTAATTACTAACATTTATTCATCAGAAATACAATCAAAGACAAAAGATAATATTAAAACTTTATATGAAAATAAAACCTCACAATTTTATAAAGATTTTAAAAAGTTTTTTGATATTTTTGCCAAAAGACAACTAGATCAAAATGGTCAATATTTTGTTAATTTACGTCAAGATTTATTAAACAATAATGTTGATGTAATTGATTTTAATCCTGTTGGTTGAGAAATGCTTAATGAGCAACAAATGGACTTTTTATTTAATAACTCTGAAAAACTTTCACAAAGTATTCGTCTAGAAATAGAAAAAATGATTGTAGTTTATAATTATTTACTACAAAATAGACAAGAAGTTTTATCAATTACAAAAGATGAACAAAACAATGATAAATCATTACAAAAAGTGGATTCATCTAAGTTTAATGATGAAGATAAAAGAAGATTTAATTCTTTAGATAAAACTGCAAAAGATGTTTATTTAATTAAATACCTTTTAGATAATAAATTAGTTGAATCATGAAGTTTCCAAAGAGAAGAAAATGTTCAATTACTTCAAGGTCATGCATTAATCAATGATGAAAGTACATACAATAAGTTAATCCAAAATAACAATTTAAAATACAAAGTAGTAGATGATTTATCATTATTAGTTCATGGTTCAGATAATATTGATTTAACTAAATTACGTGGTTATAATGGTGTCCATAAATTCACTGATTCACCTGTTGGTGATATGAATTATGATAATTATAGTTTAGAAACAAAAGACTACACAGTTGAAGGATTTGTTAGCACATTTAATAATGGAATTTATTCTGTAAAACAATTAACATTTAATAGTTATGTTTTAGATAAATTAAAAACAAAACCTGTTATTTCTTTAAAAGAAGATGCAAAACAAAAAACTTTCTTCTCATCTGAAGATTTTACTGTATCTGGATTTAATTATGATACCAATGCTAAAATATTTACAAAAATAGTTGATGATATAACATTTAATTTTAAATTCTCAAGAATTGAGTCAACAAACGATGGAAATAATATTAGATTAACTATTGAACTTTCTGTACCAAATTTAGGAAATAAAGCAAAATATGTTTTTAGTACTGAATTAAAAAACAAAGTTTCAACAGCAATTAGAGAATTTGATCAATTTGAGTTACCAAAATTTGTGGATTTCTATAATCCTCAATCAAAACACATTGAAGGTAAATATATTATTAAAATTGCACCTAAAATGATCAAACAAACTTCAGATAAACAAGAAACTAAATATTTATCAACATTAGATCAAACACCATGAAATTCTAATGAAGAAAAAGAAAAACTGGCTTTAAATATTGTATTTTTAGATTATCTAAGTTTATATAAAACCGTTGTTAAATATTTTAAAGAATTAGGTGTGGGAATTAACACTGAAGGAATGGACAAAATCATTATTGACTTCTTAAAAGCTGAAGATTTATTATAATAAAAAAACTCTCTTTATTGCAACCTTTATTAGGTGAGCAATTAAGAGGGTTTTTTATTACACTTTATTTTCTATTTTCACTTTGATATTGGTGTTGAATTATATTAAATAGTTGCTTCATTTTTTCTATTTTTTCATCCATTTGATCTAATGTATCATTTGGTTGAATTGTATATTCTTCTATATCTTTTAAATATTGTTGTTTGTTTCTTTTATTTTTTATGTAATTTAAGTATTTGTTAATATTATTATATTTTGTATTTCATGCACTTTGTTTTACTGATAAAATGTATTGATTATATTTTTTTAAACCTTCTTCTGGATTTTGTAAATATGCTTCAAGAACATCATAATTATAATAAGCAAAATAAGGAATTTCTAAATCGACATCTATACCGTCTTCTGTATAAGGTAAATCATTTTCTTTTTCTATATCTTTATCTGGAACAGCAATTCATGCATTATTTGATGACATTTGTAAACTAGTACCATCGGGTAAAACCACAGGTAAAATAGAATACATTCCACCACCACTTTTGTTTCCGATAATTTTTGCAAATTTACCTAATTTTGCAATATGAGTAAGAAGATTAGCAGCACTAAATGTGTTTTTACCTACTAAAATATATCAATCATAATTTGTATAACCATCTCTTGCATCATATGCTGCATCATTATTAACATCTACACGATATTTACTAAAATTTAGAATTTTACTTAAAATATCATAATAATAAATTTTTTGGTCTTTATTACTCATAAAAGCAGCAACTTTTTCCATAGCAGCTATCGAACCTCCACCATTTAAAGATATATCTAAAATTATTTTTTTAATAGGGTGTTGGGTTGAATGTTGTTGAATTCTTTTCATAGCTTCAAACATTAAGAAATAACTATCATACTTATATGGCTCTTTTCCATTTATTTCTTCGTTTGTAGCTATCGTAAAACCATCTAAGTAAATAATAGCTATGTCATTATGAAATTGAAGGAAATTTACATCATTTTCATTTTCTTTATTTTTAGCTTGTGTTGCATTTCTAATTCTACTTAGCTTATTTAAATTATTAATATAACTTTGAATTGTTGAACTTTGTGCTGATGCATAAGGATTTGCACGGTAATCCTTAGGATCATAATATGAACCTGATTGAATTGAAGTATGTAATTCATCTAAATAAGTATAAATAAAATCTTCATATGCATTAGCATTCATATTAGATTCTGGAGATAATAATTTATCCTTTAGATGTGTTGTTTGGAAAAATTCATCTCAATTTGTGACATTATATTTTTTAAATACATTGTTTTTTAAACCATAGAAATTATCAAATAAAAATAATAAGAAATTATAGTTGTTTTGTCTTTGCTTAGCTGTTTGTTTTTGATCATTATTTGAATTATTCATAATTTTATTATATTCTTCAGAACTGGTGTCTTTATTAATAGTCAATGTAGTTCCAATAAATTTATCACCATTATAATAAATATTATAATAACCTTGGCTTAAAAATAATAAGTTAAAAATTGAAAAAGGAAGAAAAATATTTTTATCTTTTTCTAAAATTTTAAAATTGTATTTTCCTAAATCTAATTCTGAATATTTATCATTTGTTAATTTATCTTCGTTATTTTCTAAATATTTAATTCTTTCCGTGTAATTAATAGTTGAAGAACTTTCTAAAAAATTAAATACATTAGTGTTTTGAAACAATATTTTGTTATTTATATCATCAAAAATAAGCGGACTATTAAAAACACTATATTCATAGCCTAATTTAGAATGTTTAATATATTTAAACTGATTTTTTAAAAATAAACCATTTAATTTATTAATAAATTCATTAACATTAACATAAATGTCATCTGTGTTTTGATTTTTGAAAATTTTTAGATTTGTGTTTGAAATGTTATATTCGCTTGAAATGTTTTCAAATGTAACCGATTTAAAATTATTATTAGTTTCTTTAATAGATTCATTAGAAGTATTATTTGTGGGTGATTTTAATTCCTCTGGAATATTAGTTGTTATTTTAACAGACTCATCTGTAGAACAAGAAACAGCCGCTGATATTGCTGCGGCTGATATAGTTGTTAAGAATGAATAAGTTATTAATTTTTTTATGAATTTTTTACTTGAATAATGTTTTCTCATACATTACCTTTAGCATTTTCGTATTTTTGTTTTTCTATTTCATAATCAGTTTGTGTTTCTTCATCTAGGGTTGTATCTGATTTAATATGTTCATAAGTTAAATCATATTTAAATGCTGTAATTAATTTAATATAATTTTTAATCATATCTTCTGTCATTTTTAGAGTATTATCGCTACGATATTTATTTGAGAATGAGAATGCATCAATTGCATTATTTTTTTGTTCAATAGTCATATCATCAGTAATGTTTAAAATTTCTTTTACAACTGTTTGATTTTCAGGACTTATAGCATTAAAATCAAGTTTGTGGTTTCTATAAATATCTTGTAGATATTGAATGTAATATTCAGATTGTTTAACAATTTCTTTATTTTTAGCTATTTTAGCATCTATATCTTTATTTTTTTGTTCTAAATTTTCATATTCTTTTGCTTGTTCATTAAATTTATTTTCAAATGAAATAAATTTAGTTTTTACATCTTCATCTTCAATATTTTGATCACTAGCTAATTTTTCTTGTGTTATAGTGTAACCCACAATACCTAATAATTCTTTTTGGATAGCAACATTTTCTTGTAATTTTTGTAATGTTGATCTAGCATTATATCCAGCAGCATGATTTATAATATATTCTAAATCACTTTTTAGCTCTTCAAATGATGTATATTTATTAACAAATTCAGTTAGTTTTTGTTTTTTAGCTTCTTCAAAATGCTCTAAATCTTTAATAGAAGCTAAAGAGATTTTTCCTAGATAATCTAAATAAGTTAAGAATTGTAATTTTCTTTTTTGGATTTTTTTATTATTTTCTGTTTTTTGTTCTTCTAATTGACTATCATCACTAATTTTTATATTTGCACCTAGTGCTTTTAGTAATTTTTGTTTATCTGCATCACTATGAACATAAATTTTTTCTAGTTTAGGGAAAATACTTTTTGAAATTCAAATACCATGTCCACTTTGTATATCATTAGTTACTAAATCAAAATTAGTATTTGTAGCAAAAGTAAGTTCAGTTAATTGTGGTAATGAAGTAATAAAAGTATTTATTTTTGAACCTAATGAAAGATGAGTAATAGGTGTGTCTCTAAATCCTTCAAATACTTGTAATGTTTCTGGTAAAGTTAATTCTGTAACCATTGTACTATCAAAACCTTTTAATACAGTTAATTTATTATTTAAATGTAATGTAGTTAATTGTGATGAATTGTTGAATGCATAATTAATTTCAGTTGTATTAGCAGGTATTGTTAATTCTGTTACAGGTGTTTGAGCAAAACCACTTAATGTTTCTAGAGTGTCTGGGAAAGTAATATGTGTTAAATTAGTTTTATCAAAAGCATGTGATTCAATATTTTTTAATTTACTATTAAATGTTACATTTTCTAGTTCTTCTAGATTTTCAAATGAATTAGCTTTAATTGTTAAAACATTTGCTGGTATTTGTACTTGTTTTGTTTCTTGATTATATAAACTGGTAGCTATTTCAGGTGTTATGAACTTAGTATCAGCATCTTGAATAAGTTTATTAACTTTTTGTTTTAGATTTTGTTCTTTTTCTTTATATTGCTCACTTGTATTTTCTTTGGCAGTTTTAAATGCTTCTTTAATTGCTTCTTGAAGTTCTCTAGCATTTGTATCATTTCCAAATTTTTTTACAATTTGACTTAAGATTTTAGATTCTGTTGCAATGTATGCATCATATAATTGTTTATCAGTTAATTGATTTAGTTTTTTTGCATCTTCTAATATAAACCCTAATTCGTCGATATAGTTTTGAATTTTTCTGTAATATCTAGAATCTGTTTCTTGAAGCTTACTATATTCTTCAAGTTTTGAATCAATTAATTCTTTTGCATCATCTTTTGTCAAAGTATTTTTTAATTCTGTTGCTTTTGCAATCATTTGAGTGTATTTATCTTTTAGAATTTGTTGTTTTTGTTGAGTTGTTAAATTAAAGTAATCATCTGCTTCTTTCATTTTTTTATTTAATTCATCAATAGCTTTTTGAATGTCTTCAGCTTTTGGATTTGTAATTGTTCTATATTTATGTAAACTACTTTCAGCATTTGTTATAGCTTCACTTATGATGTTAGTTGAAACATAATCTACATCATTACTATAAGGCCCTTTTGTTTTTTTAGCTGCAAGAATAGTATTTTCTAGCTCGTCTAACTTCATTTGTGCAGCACTTTTTTGTTGAGGTTCAGCTGTTTTATTATCTGTTTGAGGTTTTTGAGCTGATTGTTCGTCTTTTTTAGGACTTTCTGTTGCACAAGAAGTAGCAACTGTGGCAATACCAGCAATAGATAATAATCCTAATGATGTAATTGTTAATAGTTTTTTAGATTTTTTCATATTTACTCTTTACTTCTATCTTCTATAGATACTTCTGCGTTTTGTTTTTCATTCATCATACTTATTCATTTTTCATTGTTTATTAAATACTTACTATAAACAACAACTGATTGTAATTCTTCTCAATGATTTTTACTAATTTCAGCTCATTTGACATTTTTAGGTAAAGTTAGAATTTTAACATTTGTTTCAGAAAACCCTGCAAAATATTCAAGTCCTTCTGGTAAAACCAATGTTTTTATTTTAGTAAGATTAAATCCACCTATTTTAGTTACAGTTGAAGGTATTTGGATTGATGATATGTTTGTAAATCCAAATCCATCTAATATTTCTAATCCTTCTGGTAATGTAATTTCGGTTATTAATTTATTAAAACTAAAAGCATCATTTGTAATTTCTTTTAATGTTGAAGGCAATTTAACAGAAGAAATTTGTGATTTTTCACCTGAAAATCCACCTAGGATTTTTAAATGTGCTGGTAGTTTAATTTTTTTTAAACCTGAATTTGCAAATGAATCAGGTAAAATTACCTCTAAACTTTCTGGTAAAATTACATGTTCTAGATTTTGAGTTTGAGCAAAACCACCAAGTGTTTTTAATCCAGGATTTAATCATAAATATTTAATTAAACTACGATCAAATGCATCTTTTGTAATTTCTTTTAAACTATCTGGAGTTTGAATTTTATTTATTTGTGTAGATGCAAATCCCCCTAATATTTCTAGTGTGTTAGGTAAATTTAATTGTTGAATATCGGTTTCATTAAAAGATTCTTCAAAAATAACTTTTAAATTTTTTGGTAAGTCAAGATTAGTTATTTTTGTAGATGCAAATCCTCCTAATTTCTCTAGATTTGCAGGTAACTTAAGTTGTGAAATATTAGTTGAATCAAAAGCATTTTTAAAAATTTCGGTTACAGTTGACGGTATGTTTATTTCATTAATGTTTCAATTTGCGAATCCACCTAATGATTTTAATTTAGCTGGTAATTTTATTGATGTTGGTGTAGTTTGAATATTTGCATTTAAATCAAAAGTATTCGGAGCAATATATGTTATTGACTCAGGCAATTCGATTGCTTTTAGATCTAATTTTGCAAATCCCCCTATTTTTTCAATTCCTTGTGGTAAAGTAATTGATTTTATTCTTGTTCCATCAAATGAATGAGCAACTATTTCTTTTAATTTAGCTGGTAATTCTAGTTTAGATATTAAAGTATTTTGGAATCCTCCTAATTTTTTTAATGTAGAAGGAAGCGAAATATTTTTTAATTTATTTGAACCAGCAAAAGCATCTTTAAATATTTCTTTTGTTCCTTCAGGGAACACTACAGATTCAAATTCAGATTTTTTAAATCCTCCAACTTTTTGAATTTTTTTTGGAAGTTCTAAAACAGTAAATTTAGGTTCTTCAAAAGCATCATCAGAAATTTCTTCTAAATTATCATTAAATTTTATATTTGAGATATTAGTATGTGAAAATCCACCTAATGTTTTTAAGTTTTGATTAAGTGTTAATTCTTGAATAGTTGTTAAATCCAATGTATGTTTATGAATGATTTCAAGATTTTCAGGAAGTTTTATAGTTGCGATTCCTGTATCTGCAAATCCCCCTAGTTCTTTTAAGCTAGCTGGTAAATTAATTTCGGAAATTGGTGTATTATCAAATGAATGTTGTAAAATTTTTTTTAAATTATTAGGAAAATTTAGGGATTGAATTTTTGTGTTTGCAAATCCACCTAAAACTTCTAGATTATCAGGTAAAGTTAAATTTGTAATTGCGGAGTTATTAAATGCATCTTGACCTATATAAACTAATGAATTAGGTAAGTGAATTTGTTCTAAATCATAATAATTTTCAAAAGCACCAGCAGAAATTTTTGTTATACCTTCTGGTATAGTAATTTCTGTTGAGTTTTTTGAAAACATTTTTAAGGCTTTGTTTTTTGTTAATACATTTGGATTATTTTCATCACTATCAGTTACTTCTTTTTTAATATCTTCTTGATAAAATTGTAATTTTTGAAGATTAGTCTTAATTTTATTTGTTAATGTTTGTTTAGCGTTTTCAAATTCTTTTTCTGTTAATGAATTGTTTTTAATTTTCTTTTCTAAATTTATTAATATATTAAGTTGTTCATCATTATTTATTTGTTGTTTTAAAGCATCAATCTGAGCCATTGCTTGTTCTGCATTTTGTTGTTTTTCATTTGAACAAGACATTGCTATAAATGTGGTCACTAAAACAGGTGATGATAAAATACTTAAATAAAATAATTTTTTAGTCTTTTTGTTCATAGTGTTTTCCTTAGCAAGTGTGCAAAAAAGAGAAGATACTCTAAGGCACTTCTCTTAACAAAAACTATACCGCATGAATTACCATGATCTGCTATTAACGGTTTAATCTCAGCTTTTTAAAGCACCCTCGCACATAATAATTATAAATAATTTTTGCGTATTTTTTGTTTTTTATGTTTATTTTATATTGTACAGCTTTGACATTCTAAAATACTTGCTGTTTGTTCGTTTCAATCAATATTTTCAGAACCCTCTAAAACTTCTTGTCTTATACGGACATAATATATACTTGAACAACCTTGTTTAAATGCACGTATATATGCTTTATTTAAATCTCTTGTTGTTGCTTTATCATTCATAAATAAAGTTAATGAAATAGCTTGGTCAATGTGTTTTTGAGCTTTTGCTGCTATATCAATAATAGGATCAGCTCCTAATTCATATGCTCCTTGTTCATAGTATTTATAATTATTTTCATCTAGTTTGTAAGCTGAAGAATAAACTCTACCTAATTTTCCTTCTTTTCTTACTTCAATTGGAGCAACTACTGGTTGTAATGAAGGAGTACATGAACTTAAATATGAAATTGAACCAGTTGGTGCAATTGCCATTAAATGTGAATTAGCAAGACCTGTTTTTTGAATTTCATTACTTAAATTAATTCAATCTTGTTGTGTTGGTATTTTTATATTTTTTGATTCAAATAAATTTTTAATTTTTACACTTTTAAATGTGTATTCTTGTGGATCATTTTCAGTATATTTTTTAAAATATGAACCATCAGCATATTTAGAAGTTGCAAAGTTATCATATGTTTTGTTATATTCTTTTGCTAATTTATTTGATGCTTTAAATGCATAATATGCTACAGTGTAGAAAAATAAATCAGTAAATTCTAATGCTTCAGGTGAATTGTAATAAATTTCATTTGAAGCTAAAAATCCATGTAAATTCATTGCTCCTAAACCTAAAGCATGATTTTTAGAATTTCCATTTTTAATTGAAGGTGCTGAATCTAAATTAGAAAATCTTGAAACATGGTCTAGTGCTTTAATTGAATAATAAATTGATTCTTCAAATCTTAAACCAGATTCCATCATTTTATCAATATTTAATGAAGCTAAATTACATGAAATATCTTGGCCTAATTCGTTAATACTTAAATCAGCATTATATGTTGTTTCTGAAGAAGATTGTACTATTTCAGAACATAAATTTGACATAACTATTCTTCCCTTATTTGGGTGTCTATTATTTACTGTATCATCAAATAGAATGTAAGGATATCCACTTTCAAAATGAAGTTCTGCGATTGCTTGGAAAAATTTACGAGCTGAAATAAATTTTTTAGTAATTAATGGATTTTGGATTAAATGTTCATATTCCTTAGTTATCGAAATATCACTCATTGGTTTTCCATATACTCTTTGAATATCATATGGACTAAATAATGCCATTTCTTTATTTTCTTTTGCTAATTGGAAAGTAATATCAGGTACAACTACTCCTAATGAAAGTGATTTAATTCTAATTTTTTCATCAGCATTTTCTCTTTTAGTATCTAAAAATTGCATTATATCAGGATGATGAGCATGTAAATAAACAGCTCCAGCTCCTTGTCTTTGACCTAATTGATTTGCATAACTAAAACTATCTTCAAGAATTTTCATAACAGGAACGACACCAGTTGCTTGACCTTGGATATTTTTAATAGGAGCACCAAATTCACGTAAATTAGTTAATAATAAACTAACTCCTCCACCTCTTTTTGATAATTGTAAGCTTGTTGATATGGCTCTTGCAATAGATTCCATATTATCTTCTATTCTTAATAAATAACAACTTACATATTCTCCTCTTTGTTTTTTACCTGCATTTAAAAATGTTGGAGTTGCGGGTTGTAATCTACCACTTAAAATTTCTTTTAATATGTTTTGTGTATCACTAAAATTACCATTACCTAAAAATAAGGCATTCATTAAAGCTCTTTCACTATATGTTTCTAGAAATTCTTTTCCATCGAAAGTTTTTAAACAATATGAATTATAAAATTTTACAGCTCCCATAAATGAACGAAAATGGTGATTATATTCTTTTATAATGTCATATAATTGTTGCAATTGTTCTTTATTTACCCGATTAACTATTTCTTCTTCATAATAATGATTTTTAACTAAAAAATCCATTCTTTGATGAATATTTTCAAATTTTTTAGTCGCTGGTCTAATAGTTTTTTGCATATAAATTTCAATGGCTTTTTGATCATTTTCATAAACATCTTTACCTTTTGAAAATTTAGTTAGTGCATTAAAAGCTAGATACAAATCCGCATCTTTAAATTCTTTTGTATTTGATGACATATTTTCCTTTCTTTTTATTTATTTCAAATTTGATTTAGTATTTTTTGTACTTTTTCTACTTCAGCAATTGATCCTCTTAATTCTATTGTTGTTAAAAGAGGTACATTCAATTTATTACTTAAAACATAACCAGCAAGACCATATGTATCACCAAAATTAGTATTTCCTGTGGCAATTATGGCAACACAATTTTTTCTATTACTTTCTATGTTTAAAAACTTAATAACTTGTTTAGGAACAGCTCCTTTAGTTTCTCCTAATCCTCCTGAAAAAGTTGGAGAAACTAAAACATATGGTTGATTGACAAAACAAGTTTCAGGATCTTCAATGGGAATTCTAGTGTTTGGAAAACCTAGTTTTAAAACAAAATGTTTAGTATTTTCTGTAGTAGATGAAAAATAAACAACATGAACTTCACCTGATACTTTAGGTATTTGTGCATGCAAATTATCATTATTGTTCATATTAAAACTCTCAATCTTCATCTTGTGTTTCTTCAGTTACACCCATAATATATGAACTTCCGTTTCCTGAGAAGAAATCGTGATTTTCATCAGCTCTTGCTGATAGTTGTGCAAACACTTCAGGTGCTATTTTAGTTTCTTCTGCAGTAAATGGTGAATCATAACCACAATTTTGTAAAAATTTTCCTGCGTTATATAGACTAAAACGAATAGCATCTTCAGCTAATCCAAATCCTTCATAAAGTTCAGTTAAAAATTCTTTTTCTAATTCAATTAATTTATATAATGTGTCGAAAACAAATTCCTTGTATTCTTGTTGTTTTTCAGGTGAAAGTTTTTCAACTTTTTTACGGAATTTGTATCCTGAATAATAATTATGTAAAACTTTATCTCTTAAAATTAATCTAATAATATCACTTGTATTAGGTAATTTTGCTCTTGCAGATAAGTAAAATGGTAGGTAGAATCCTCCATATAGTAAAAATCCAGGCATTAAAGCAGCAGCAATTTTAGATTTCAAAGGATCATCTGAAATATAAAAAGGTATTAAAAATTTAGCTCTTGCTTGTAATTTTTCATTATTAACAACTCACTCGTGAGCCTCTTCTATTTCTTCTGATGTATTTAATGTACTAAAAATAGTTCCATAACTTCTTGCATGAACACCAACCATAAATGCAAAATTAGCATAAATAAATTGTTCATGATCAGTTAAAGCATTAGGAATTTGTGCTGTATCACCTAATGTTGCTTGAATTGTGTCTAATAAAGTAAGTCCAGTAAATGTTCTTGTTACTAGTTGTTGTCAATTTTTATCCATTTCATTTCATGATTTTAAGTCATTAGAAACGGGAATTTTTTCAGGTAATCAAAAATTTTGAGTTACTCTTGTTCATACTTCTAAATCTTTATCATCATTAATAACATTTCAATTAATAGCACGTAAAGGTCCTTCTTGGTTTGCTTTTACGTAGTCAAGTGGATTATTGGAATTAAAATAATATTTGTTTTTCATTTTTACCTCGTTCTTACTATTTTAATAAAAAAAACTAACAATTTTTAAAAAATAGAAAATGTTTTTTTCTAGCATTTTTATATGCTAAAAAATGTAAAAAAAATGTTAATAATTTAATATTTTTCTATCTTAATTTTTTATTTTTTTATCAAAGTATAACAACTTTTAGTAATTAGCAACCGCTAATAAATATCATTTTTTTGATAAAAAAATAAAAAATAATTAAATTCATATTTTGAATAATTAATCTAAAAATAATAAGATAATACTAATATAGGAGAATTGAAATTATGACTAAAATATATGAAATTGCACAAGAAAATATAAATGCATTTTTAGAAGATGGTTGAGAAGAATCAAAAAAACCAATATTACTTTTTATCCATGGATTTGGAGATAGTTGAGGTACTATTAAACCAATTATAAATATAAAAAATAGACCATTTTTTGTAGCAGCAATTGATATGCCTGGATGTGGTAAAAGTTCTTGACATGTTAGACCTTTAACTTTAGAACATTATTTTGAAGTAGTTGGATCTTTTGTTGATTCTGTTTTAAAAAATCGTGATGTTTATGTTATTGGACATTCATTAGGTGCTTTAAGTGCTTTATATCTTTTAAGAACTCATAGAGCTAAATTTGCAACTTTAGTAGGGCCTTCTCATTATTTAATAAATAAAGCAAAAATTAAATTTGGTAAAAAATATTTAATTCCGATAACACGTGAAAATGCAATTGAATCTTATTTAAAATTAACAAATACACCAGAAGCATTTAAAAAAGAAGCTGAAGTATATGCAAATATGATTGTGAATAATAGTAATTTAAGATTTAAAAAATTTCATTATATAGTTGATCAACAAATGTTGAATCTAGAATATGTATTTGAAAATTACTATGATTGATATAAAGCAACTAATAATTATCAATTATGTGTTGGAGAATTTGATCAATATACAACTGTTGAAGAAATACAACTTGTAGCAAAACAAATGCATAAAAAAATAAAAATTATCAAAAATGCAGGTCATGCAACTTTTTATGATAATGCTCAAGAAATTTATGAATTTGTTTTAGAAATGTTTAAATAAATGAATCTAAAAGATTATTTTGAAAATAAATATGTGGAATTTATTCATTACTTATGTATTAAATATCATCAAAAACCAACTCCATTTAGTAAGTTAAAAATTATTGATGTTATTAAAACTAAAAATTCTAAAATAACAAAATCAATGTGAAAATATCAAAGACATCACATTGATGAAATGTGAATTTCAGGAGTGATATTAGCATCAAGTGAAAAAGAATACCATCAAGGTTTAAGTATAGTATGTTCTTATGAAGAACATCTATTTTTACATTATTTAATAGTTTGTAGTAATCAAACATCACCAAATAATGGAATGTTAATGCAAACTAGTTTATCTTTTTGGAATAAAACTATTATAAAAATGTCTAAAAAATACGACATTATTTATTTAAAAGATTGAGCATTGTTATTAAAATCATAAGTTAGCTCAAATAAATTAATTTATTCTCTGATTAGTTTGGAGTATAATAAAAGTAACAGAGGTGCTATAAAAAGCTGAGAATATACTCTTAAAGCTGATCATGATAATTCATGCGTAGCGAGTGATATATTAAATTATTCTCTTTCTCTGTTAGAAAAGAGGAATTTTTTATGAAAAAAAATAAAACATTAATTTGAAAAATATTAGGTGCTGGTCTTGCATTAGCTGGTACAGGTATTTTTGCTATTTCTTGTGCTCAACCAGTTCAGGAACAAACACCAAAAAAAGAAAACAAACAAGAAACAACACCAACTACTCCAAAAGCAATAGCAAATTGAGATACTAATATAGTTATTACATATGGTAGTGCTAATGATGGATTTAAGAAAAAAGATCCTAAAACTCAAAAATCACCACATGATATATTTTTAGAAAATCTAGAAAGAAAATTTAATGAACTAAAAAATGCAGATCCTAATTTAAGAGTAAATGCAGATGTTAAATTTAATACTGCAGAAAATTTTGATGAAGAAAGTATGAAAAATTCATTATTATCAGATGATGTTGATAATGACCTTTCAATCATTGGTTATAAATCTATTGATGATAAAATAGATAAAACAAACTTAGATAAATACCCACATTATGTTGGTAATACTGAAACATTAGCATTTAAATGAACCGTTGAGGATAATGCTAATTATGTTGATGGAAGTGATAATGATCCATTAGTAAAAGGTGCAAAAGAAAACAATAAAGTTTGATTTGATAATAATGGTGAATTCCCACAATGATATACCATTGAAGATGAATTAAAATGAGATGGTTCTAAATATGCAGCATTTTATGATGATACAAATAGACTAACTCAATTTTATCGTGGAGCTATTTACATCTCAGGAACTGATGAAGAATTACAAGCAATTGAAAATGCGTGAAAAACTAAAAACTGAGATGAATTTTCTAAATACGGAATTATTTACAAAAACACAACAAGTTTAGGAAAATATAGATTACAAGCACATTTACTTGCTCAACACTTTAATTTAACTCCACTTGAAGTAAATACATATTTTACTGAACAAAAAAATAAAGATAATAAAAAAGTAAGTTTAGGAAAATTTTCAACTCAATTAGGTAAAAAAGACAGTTTAGGTCATACATTCCATATTGCATTTGGTGATGAAGGAGAAATGAACTGAAATCGTTCAACAAACGATAAAGATGATAAATTTAAACCAACTGATCCAAATGCAAAAATACGTGTATTAACATTAACCGGTCCTTCACCTTATAATGCTGTATTCAGTAGACAAGGACTTCCAAAAGCAGAAAGTCAATTAATAATGAAAGCATTAGAAAGTCTTTCAATTGACGAAAATCAACTAGGAATTTATACCGGATTTAATAAATTTATTTCTGGTGATGACAATATGTTTAAAACATATATTGATATATATAACGGAAACACAATAGATACTAAAAACAAATAATTATGATAAATTTAAAATTTCAAGAAGTCGACATAAAATACAAAACAATAGATAATCCTGTTTTATCTAACATAAATTTTGAGATAAAAGAAGGAGAAATGGTCGCTTTTATAGGACAAAGTGGTGTTGGTAAAAGTACTATTTTTAAATCTATAGTAAGAAGTTTAAAACCAGCTAATGGACAAGTATTGTTAAATAATGAAAATATTTATTTACAAAATAAAAGAAAATGGAAACAAACAATTCAAAAAATTGGTTTTTTAACTCAACAACCTAATTTGATTTTTAGTGATAATGTTTATAACAACATTGTTCGTTCTATTTCTCAATACAAAAATAAATTGTATACGATATTTTCAGTATTAACAAGAAATCAAAAACGGAATATTTTTGAACAATTAGCGAATTTAAATATTTTAGATAAAGCTTTTTATCGTGTATCAGAACTAAGTGGTGGGCAACAACAAAGAGTTGAAATTGCTAAACTTTTAACTAAAAAAGTTGAGCTTATTTTAGCTGATGAACCTACTAGTAGTTTAGATTTTCAGACTTCATTAGAAGTTTTAGATATTTTAAAACAATTAAATAAAAAATATAAATTAACAATTATAGTTATTATTCATGACTTAAATTTAGTTAAAAAATATTTTAGTCGTGTTATAGGTTTTAAAAATAGCACGATAACACTGGATAAAAAAACAAAAGAAGTTAAAAAATGAGAACTACTTGAAGCAGTTTCAAAATAAAAATTCACCAAAACATTTTCTTTTATCAAGTAACTTCCAGTGACCAAAAAACCCAAAAAAAAATAAGAAGTTTTTGAAAACATTTATTAATTTTTCTCTGCATATTTTTAATTATTTATTTATTTTCCACATACAGTTATAAAACAACCAATTCTTATGGAGTGAAATTATTTCAAAAAAACTTTTTAAGAATTTTTCAGTTTTCTAACATCAGTACAATGGACTATGAACAAAATCTTTTATTGAGAAGTTTAAATATTTTATGATTTACTATTAAATATACTATTACTGGAACATTTATTGGTTTTATATTAGCGATTTTAACTTCGTTTTTAACTAATAGAAATTTTACAAACAAAATTTGATCTTTTTTTTCAAGAAATTTAATCTTATTTTTACGTTGTATTCCAGAGTTGTTATTTATTACATTATTTACTTCAATTTATCGAGCAGAATTTAGTTTAATTTTAATTTTCATTTGATTTACTTGATTATGACTTCATAAATATTACATTGAAGCGCTTGAATCAATTGATAAAAAACCTTTTTATATATCTATTAATCAAGGTAATTCAAAAATTAAATCTTTTTATAAAGAAATATTACCTAGATTAATGAATAGATTTATTAGTTTATTTATTTATTCTTTTGAATCCAATATGCGTTGAGGTTCAATTTTATCTACATTAGGAGCACCAGGAATCGGAGTCTTAATTAATTATGCTAGTAAATCAAGCGCAAGATTTCAAGAACTAGGTATTCCACTAACGATTTTGTTAGTATTTATTGTATGTTTAGAAATACTAAATGTTATTTTAAATAAATATTTATTTCAAACTAGTACTAAAAACATCAAAACTTTAGATATAAATAAGTTAAGTAAAACAATTAATACTCGTTTCTGAATTAAACTTATTATTGTTGTTATTTTAGGTATTTTTAGTATTTATACTATTGCTGTAACTGATAAATCTTATATTTTATCAAGTTCATCAATTGAGTTTTTTAAAGCATTATTGTATCCTGATTGACAACACTTTCAATGAAGTAGTTCAGATATAAAAGTAAATCCATTGTTACAAATTTTACAAATAATAACATTTGCTATATCTACTATCACAGTAACAGTTATTTTAGCAATTATTATTGTTCCATTTTGTGCAATGTTTACTAATAAATTCCATTCAAGTATTATTTTTAGAGCACTTAATAGTTTTAATAGATTAATACCTGCAATCGTTTTAATTTATTTATTTGGTGCATTAGTATCAAACGTATCAAAAATAACTTTAATTATTTTTGTTTTAGGATTTCATGAAGCATCGGGATTTATTAAACAAATATCAGAAACTGTTGATAATATTGATGATTGAAAAATTAAAAATCTTCAACAAATGGGAAATTCAAAATTGAGAATATATTTTAAATTTATATTACCAAACATTAAATATGATTTTATTAGTTTAACTATTTTCTATTTTGAAATGTCAATTAGAAATGCAATTACATATAGTGTATTTACAACAACACAAAACGAATTATATTTAGGACACGGATTATCAGATTCATTAAATGAAAAATCTTTACATGTCAATGTTGCAAGTGTATATTTTTGGTGTTCAACATTAACTATATTCTTATTAAATATAATTTCAGAACAAATAATATTTAAAATCAAAAATAGAAACATTAATTATTTTAAATATTTATATAAATTTAAATTAAAATTACTACCAAAACTTAAGTTAAATAAGTTTTATAAAAATATTCATTAAATATCTAATAATTTAATTTCAATAATACAAATTATAATAATATCAAGTGCAATAATGTGCTTGATATTTTTTTACATTCTACAAAATGTACTTAAATTAGTAGGATACAAACTTTAAGTTTTTATAACTAGGTCGATGTATTTTTGAAAAACACTAAAAAAACTCGATACCTTTTAAGATAATCGAGTTTAATTTATGTCTAATAAAATGAGTTTATTTAATGTTTTTGGTTAATTCGTACATTGTTTTAATCATAACACCTTGTGGAACGTCTGATATATCATTTGTTCCTGCAATATCAAGATGTATAAAGTCAGCATTTTCAGCGAATTCTTTTAAAAACATTGCAGCTGATGAAGAACCAGCATCACCTGTTAAATCAGTGTTTTTTAAGTCAGCCACTTTTGTGTTTTTAATTTCTTTTGCAAATTCTTCATGAAGAGGCATTCTTCAAATTAGTTCATGGTGTTTTTTAGCTGATATATCTAATGCTTTTCAATCAGCAGGATTAGATGTTCATACACCAGTAAATGTGTGTCCTAGTGCTACTAATATTGCTCCAGTTAATGTTGCTATGGTTAATACTTTTGTTGCTTTTAAGTTTCTAATTGCATAAGTAATTCCATCAGCTAAAACTAATCTTCCTTCAGCATCGGTGTTGTTAATTTCTACTGTTTTTCCACTCATTGATGTTCAAACACTATCTGGTGTAGATGCATCTCCGTTTACTCTATTATCAGTTAAAGGCATGATTGCAACTACATTAGCTTCAGGTTTTAATTCTGCAACAGCTTTCATTGTTGCAGCAACTGCTGCTGAACCTGACATATCATATTTCATTCCAAGCATGTATCTTGAAGGTTTTAAACTGTATCCTCCACTATCAAAAGTAATTCCTTTACCAACTAATGCTAATTTTGTATTTGATTTAGGATTTCCATTGTATTCAACAACTACTAAACGAGGTTCATATGTACTTCCTCTATTTACACTCAATAAAAGACCCATTTTTTGTTCTTCAATAGCTTTTTTATCTAATACTGTTACTTTTAAGTTTGGATATTTTGAAAGTTCTTGGTAATATGCATCAGCTAAAAATTCACTATTTGCAATATTTGGAACAGTTCTTTGTAAATTTCTTGCAAAAGTTACACTTTGATTTAAAATTTCTTGTTCTGCAATAACTTTATCTAATATATTTGTAGTGTATAAGTATAAATCTTTAGTTGTTTCTTTTTTATTTGTTTTTAAACTAAAGATATCAGCATTATTAAATTCATATGCATCTAAAAAAGCTTTAACAACTTCATTTACATGTACTTTTTGTGTTACAAAAGAAGCTACATCAACTGTGTATGCTCTTTTTTGATTAGCTGTAAATGTCATTGCAAAATTTCTTAAATCTTTTATATTAAATTTATTTTGTTGACCTAAAAAAACAAATGATTCTTTAGTATGAAAAAAATCTGTTACTAGGTTTTTTTCTTTTAATGTTTCTTCTGGTACTACTGTATCATTAAATGCTGCTTTTAAAATTAAAGTATCATTTTTTTGGTTAATTAATTTAATCATATTTTCTCCTTATTATTAATTTAAAAAACACTTTTAATTTATTGACAGATAAAATTTATGATTGTGTTTTCTTTATAAATAACTTTTATTATATTCTTATTTGTTAAATATTTTTTAACTGATTCAATTTCTTTTGCTTTTTGAATAATATCTTCTTCAGTTCAATCTGATTCAATAGCAATTTCACCTCTAATTTTTCCATTAACTTGGATTCCAATAAATGTTTGTGTAGCTAGGATTTTTTCTTGATCATATGAAGGTCATACTTGATTCATAATTGGTTTTTGAGCAAGCTTTTCTAGAAGTTCTTCAGCTAAATGAGGGGCAAAAGGACTTAATAATATAGAAAAGGTTTTTAAAGTTTCTAATGAAGCAGTTTCAACTTGTGCTAGGTAATTAATAAATATCATCATTTTACTAATTGCTATATTAAATT
Source organism: Mycoplasma miroungirhinis (assembly GCF_013008815.1). Lineage (GTDB taxonomy): Bacteria > Bacillota_I > Bacilli_A > Mycoplasmatales > Metamycoplasmataceae > Metamycoplasma > Metamycoplasma miroungirhinis. Next base: position 727,880 of record NZ_CP053097.1, read on the forward strand.
TTAATTTCTTAATATTAGTTGTAACTTCCAATATAACTTTATGTAATTCACTTTCTTCTTCTTGTGAAGGTTGAGAAGTTAATGTATTTTTTTGAAGTCTAGTAAATTGATTGTAGATTCTATCTAGTCATTTTCTAATTCCGTTAACACCTGAATCATTTCATGCTTTAGTTTCAGTTAAAGGTCCCATAAACATTTCATAAACTCTTAAAGTATCAGCTCCATAGTTTTGAACAATTTCATCAGGATTTATAACATTGCCTAAACTTTTTGACATTTTTTGTCCATCAGTTCCTAAAATCATACCTTGATTTACTAATTTAAAAAATGGTTCTTTTACAGGAACAATTCCTCTGTTGAACAAGAAATTGTTTCAAAAACGAGCATATAATAAGTGTAATGTAGCATGCTCTTGACCACCAATATATAAATCAACTGGTAATCATTTTTTGAAACGTTTTTTGGCTTCAATACTATTTAATTTTTCATAAGTTCCATCTTCATTTTTTAAAATATAAGCTAAAAAATATCAAGATGAACCAGCTCATTGAGGCATTGTATTTGTATCACGACGGTATTTTTTACCATCAATTTCAACATATAATCAATCTTTTAAGTTAGCCAGTGGACTTTCACCAGTCCCTGATGGTTTTATGTTACTTGTTTCTGGTAATTTTACTAAATCATCAATTAAACTAATATTTCCTTCTTCATCGAATAAAACAGGAAATGGTTCTCCTCAATATCTTTGACGACTAAAAATTCAATCTCTTAATTTGTAATTAGTTTCAACTCTTCCAATCATATTAGTTTCAAAAAAGTTATTTATTTGTTTAATAGCTTCATCAGTTTTTAAACCATTTAACATATCACTATTTATATGTATTCCATCACCTTCATAAGCTTTTGTTACATCTTGTGTTTCGATAACTCATTTGATATCTAGATGATATTTTTGAGCAAATTTTCAATCTCGTAAATCATGAGCTGGAACACCCATCACTGCACCTGTACCATAACCTTCTACAATATAATCACCTACATAAATAGGGATTAATTCATCATTAACAGGATTTAAAACATAACTTCCTGTAAAGACTCCGCTTGTTTCTCTTGTTGCGTTATTTCTTTGGATTTGAGAAAGATTTTTTGCTTTTTCTATGAAATTATTTACTTCTTCTTTTTGTTCATTAGTTACTAAATTGTGTAATTTTTTGTACTCAGGACTAATACAAATAAATGACACACCAAAAATTGTGTCAGGTCTAGTTGTAAAAGTTCTAATATACATATCTTTACTTTTAACTTTAAATGAAATTTCTGTTCCTACACTTTTACCAATTCAATTAGTTTGAAGAGCTTTTAAACTATCACTTCAATCTAAATCTTTTAATCCTTCTAATAATTCTTCTGCGTATTTTGTTATTTTTAGTACTCATTGGCGCATTGGTTTTTTTACAACGGGATAATTTCCGCGTTCAGATACTTTATTACCTTCTGCATCTTCAATTATTTCTTCATTTGCTAAAACAGTACCTAATGCTTCACATCAATTTACATCAACATTTTCAATTTTAGCTAAACCATGTTTGTATAACTCTTTAAAAATTCATTGAGTCATAACATAATATTTGGGATCTGAAGTGTTTATTTCTTTATCAAAGTCATAACTAAATCCTAAACTTTTAATTTGTCTTTTGAAGTTTTGGATATTTTTAATAGTAAAATCTGCTGGATTATTACCTGTTTTTAGCGCATATTGTTCTGCTGGTAAACCAAATGCATCTCAACCCATTGGATGTAGTACATCATAACCATTTAATCTTTTGAAACGACTAATTATATCAGTAGCAGTATATCCTTCAGGATGGCCAACATGTAAACCTGCTCCACTAGGATAAGGAAACATGTCAAGAATATAAGCTTTTTTATCACTTTTATTGGTAGTTTTAAAGGCTTTAGTTTCATCTCAGTTTTGTTGTCATTTTTTTTCTATTAATTTGTGGTCATACATATTTTAATTTTACTAAATTTATACATTATTTAATAATAAACAATACAAAATAATTAAAAATTACACATTTTTTTCAAAATAGAAAAATATATTATTCTTTTTGAATTTTTATATGCTAAAACGAATTTTTGTTGTAAAAATTTATGAATAAATTTTAGTCAAATGTATAATTTTATATTATATATTTAAAGAAAAAAGGACAAAATATGAATAAATTTATGTTTTTAAAACCAGGAGATGAAATTAGAGTAATAGCTCCAGCTAGAAGTTTAAAATTAATAGGTGAACCTAATACTAATTTAGCAATAAAAAAATTAGAATCGATGGGATTTAAAGTAACTTTTGGAAAAAATGTTTATGAAGTACATAATCGTTTTTCTGCAACAATTAAACAAAGAGTAGAAGATTTTCATGAAGCTTTTTTAGATAAAAATGTAAAAGCTATTTTAACAGTGATTGGAGGATTTAATTCTAATCAATTATTACCTTACATAGATTGAGAAATTGTTAAAAATAATCCTAAGATTTTTTGTGGATTTAGTGATATTACTGCATTACATTTAGCTATTTTAAAACACACTAATGTTCCAGTCTTTTATGGGCCACATTTTTCTTCATTTGCAATGATTAAAAACTCAGAATACATTGAAACTCAGTTTAAAAATATGTTTTGTAATGAAGACAAAACAGTTAATTTAGAAGCATCAAAATTATGAAGTGATGATTTATGATTTATTGATCAAGATAATAGACAATTAGAAAATAATAGTGGTTGATGAAATATTCAAAATGGAGAAGCTAGAGGAAAAATAATTGGCGGAAATTTATCTACTTTAATGTTACTTAAAGGCACTGATAATTTCCCAGATATAAATGAAGATAGTATTTTAGCTATTGAAGCAGTACCTTCATATGATTATGATAATTTTGAAAGAATGTTAGTGTCTTTAATTCAATCTCCTTGATTTAAACATATCAAAGCACTTATGATAGGAAGATTTTGTCTTGGTTCAAAAATTTCTAAAGAAGATTTAATTACAATGTTAAGTGAAAAAGAAGAACTAAAAAATATGCCAATAGTTGCAAATATAGATTTTGGTCACTCAATGCCTTTATGTGTACTTCCATTAGGTTTAGAATCAGAACTTAAAATTAATAATAATTCAGAAATAAAAATATTTAAATAAGAATTACTTATTTATATTACATAAAAATTAATAAGAAAAAATTAGTATTTTTAATGATGCTATTTTTTTTGTATTTTAATTTCAAAAAAAGTAGTTTTGGATTTTTTATTTATCATCTAAAACTTGGTATTATAAAATACTATTTATTTGTAGTAATTGTTTTTTAAAAAATCAATCAAACAAAGATATCTTACCTACACAATAACAATAATATTTTAATAAAAAATCAAGTTTTATACAAATTTAATTTAATTGTATTTACTTGATTTTTAGAATAGAAAATTGTAGTGATTATTTAGCTTGTTTCATAGAGCGCATAATACTTTTTATTTGTGTTTCTGAAGCTTTACGTCCCATTTGAGCAAACATAACACGAATCATTTTTTCATTAATTGGGGGATTTTCATCCAATTGTTTTTTGATTTTACGTTGGGTTAATCAAGCTGCAAAAACAGCTCCAATAATTAAACCTAGTAAAAATAAACCAATTGATAAAGCTACAATAGCACCTGTTGACATTTTAACCTCTTTTCCTTACAAATATTTTCTTTGTGAAAATATAAATGATAAATGGTAATATTAATACTAAAAGTATTGATATTAAAAATATTTTTGCATAAAAACGATTTTGTTTTGATTTTTGTTCTTGAATTTTTTGAATAATTTCAGTATCTAAACCAAATGAATCTCTAATATTAGTTATTCTTATTTTTCTAAATATTGCTCAAATAATATGAATTATTATTACAAAAATTATTATGCTAGAAAATACATAAACTCAGTTAGTTGGATTAGGGAATGAATAATTAATTCATTCTTTAAAATCTAAAACAAAAGCTGGTTTATTTGTACCTTTATGAACTAAATCACCATATTGAATTCATTGTGAATCTTTAATTGCTCAAAATATTAATGTAAATATTCCAAAATAAAAAGTAAAAGCAATCGTAATTCAATTATGAGAAATTTGTCTTAAAGTTAATTGTCTATATAAAATAACAATAAAAGCTGGAGTGGTTTTTTCTTCCCGTTTAATTGTATCTCGATAATCTTTAATGGATTTTTTCAAGCTTGATAATTCAATTAGATCGTTTATAAGTTTTCACAACATTATTAACATAAAAAACCCTAATAAAATATATCAAACTCAAGGAGTGTTTTGTAACTTAAATAATGAAGGTTTTAAAGCTAATAATAATACAAGTATTGTTGATGTTGCTAATAAAATACAAATAATAATTATGTTATAAATTTTTAATACAGTTTCTCATTTATAAATTCTCATAATACTATTTGGAATAAATCCTTCTGGATCTTTTGTTTCGGTAGATTCAAAGTACTTACTTTCAATAGTGTTATTGATTGATAAAGTAGCTGTTTGTTGAGTATCTTTATTTTGATTAGAATGTTCTTTATTTCAAGGTTGTAATTCCATAATATTCCTTATTTGGATGTATCTGTTTTTAAAATTGCTAAAAATGCTTCTTGGGGTACTTCTACTGTACCTATACTTTTCATTCTTTTTTTACCAGCTTTTTGTTTTTTTAGTAATTTTTGTCTCCGAGTAACGTCTCCACCGTACAGTTTTGCAGTAACATCTTTACGATAAGCTTTAACAGTTTCTCTTGCTATAATTTTACCACCAATTGCAGCTTGAATAGGAACTTCAAAGTTTTGGCGAGGTATAACAGTTTTTAATCTTTCACATAATTCTCTACTTCTTTGGTATGCTGAATCTTTATGAACTATCATTGCTAAAGCATCGACTTTTTCACCATTTAATAAAATATCTACTTTAACTAATTTTGATTCTCTTAATCCGATAAAATCATATTCAAAACTTGCATAACCTTTTGAATATGATTTTAGTAAATCAAAAAAATCAAAAATAATTTCATTTAGGGGTAATTCATATATTAATCTTCTTCTATTTTGGTCAATATATTCAATGTCAATATATTTTCCTCGTTTGTTTTGACATAAATCCATAATTGAACCTAAATATTCTTGAGGGAGAAAAATACTTGCTTTAATATAAGGCTCTTCTATCATTTTAATGTAATTACTTTCAGGTAATGAAGAAGGATTTGTGATATTGATTACTTCATTATCTGTTTTTGTTAGATAAAATTCAACACTAGGAGCTGTTGCTATAATATCTAAATTAAATTCACGTTCTAGTCTTTCTTGAAGAATTTCCATGTGTAGCATTCCTAAAAACCCAATTCTAAAACCAAATCCTAGTGCTTTTGAAGTTTCGGGTTGATAAGTTATTGAACTATCACTTAAAGAAATTTTTTCTAATGCATCTTTTAAATCATTAAAATCACGAGTATCAACAGGATAAAAACCAGTATAAACAACACTTTTTAACTTTTTATAACCTGGAAGAGGTTCAGGTGATGGATTAGATGTTAAAGTAATAGTGTCACCTACTTGAATATATTTTGCATCTCTAATACTTGCTGCAATTCACCCTACTTGTCCAGCTTGTAAAAATTCTTTTTTAATTTCTTTTGGTGTTCTAATTCCTAGTTCAGTAACTGAAAATTTCATTTTATTATGCATTAAAATAAATTCATCGCCAACAGATATTTTGCCATTAAATAATCTTACTAATAACACAACACCACGATAAGAATCAAAATAACTATCAAAAATAAGTCCAGTTAATGGTTTAGATGTATCTGCTTCTTTAGGATAAGGAATCCTGTTTATAATAGCATCTAAAACTTGTTCAATTCCTTGACCTGTTTTAGCACTAACTAAAATAGCATCTGAAGCATCAATTCCAATTATATCTTCAATTTCTTTTTTAACTGCTTCAGGATTAGCTGAAGGTAGATCAATTTTATTAATAATGGGAATAATTTCTAAATCATGTTCCATTGCGAGATAAACATTTGCAAGAGTTTGAGCTTCAATTCCTTGAGTTGCATCTACCAATAATAAAGCACCTTCACAGGCTTTAAGAGAACGTGAAACTTCATATGTAAAATCAACATGTCCTGGAGTATCAATTAAATGAAAAACATAATCTTTATATTTAATTTCAACAGCATTTAGTTTGATAGTTATCCCTCTTTCACGTTCAAGTTCCATTTGATCTAAATGTTGAGCTTCTAAATCTCTTTTTTCAACTGTATTAGTTATTTCTAAAATACGGTCTGCTAAAGTAGATTTACCGTGATCTATATGTGCGATTATTGCAAAGTTTCTGATTTTTTTATCTGTCATAGTTTATATATTATAATAAATTTTTGCTATTTATTGTGTAACCGGAGATGATAAGAGCTTATTTTTTATAAAAAAATAAATGTTTTATATAATTAATTTATGAATTATGCAAATTATATTTGAATAAATTTAATTTTAATTATTTTTAGTTATTTTATAGGTTCAATCAATATTAGTATTTTAATAAGTAAAATAATATATAAAAAAGATATAAGAAACTTCGGGTCTAAAAACGCAGGAGCTACAAATATATTCCGTGAATATGGGAAAAATGTTGCTTTATTAGTATTTATATTTGACTTATTAAAATCATATTTAACAATAATGTTAGTGTATTTAATTCAAAAACAATTATATTTACAACCATATGTAGAAAATATTATTTCTATTAGTTGTGGTATAGGGGTTATTTTAGGTCATTTGTTTCCTATTTATTTTAAATTTAAAGGAGGAAAAGGAGTAAGTTGTTTTTTAGGTCTGACTTTAGCTGTTAATTTTATTTTATTTTTAGTTGCTATTAGTTTATTTTTATTAATTATAATAGCAACTAAATATGTATCATTAGCTTCTATAATTGTACCTTTCATTATAAGTTTATTTTCTTTAATTCCTTGAATGTCTGATGGTATATTGGGTTTTACTAATACACAAAATATATTTTGATTACCTGCAATTATTTTGTTTATAAGTTATTTCTTTGTTTTAATTTCTCATCGTAAAAATATTTCAAGATTATTAAATAAAAGTGAAAATAAAATCCTTCAAAAATAATATTATTATTTTATCCTAATTTTCATATAAAAAAATGTACTAATTGTTGAACTTAAAGTTTGACATTAGTACATTTTTAAAACTTATTTACTTAATTTTTCTTCTAACATAGAAATATATTTTTGTAGTTTTGGAACTATAAATTTATTTCCTATTTTATTTAAGATAAATTTTGGAAAAGGTGTTTTGCTTGCAATATATTTACTTATAATATTAGTTCATAAAAATGGAGCAGCTTTTGAAGTTATTTGTTTTTGATCATCAATTATAATAGCGACTTTTAAAGTTTGAATTATTTTTTCAAGTTTTTGAGCAAATTTTGATTTTTGAATATTTTCATTTCATTTATTTTTTGTTTTTTTAATAAAACCACGAGTTAAATTTTCTTGTTTTATTTTATTTGCATCTCAATCTTTGTTTGGTTTTTTGAAATCTAATTTGATATTTTTAGATGTTTGATCATTAACTTTAACTTTTAGGTTCAGAGATCAACCAGGTAATTTATTTTGATTTATTTCAAGGATTTTTATGTTATCAGATATTTTAATCATTGAATTATCAAAAAGTCAATTTTTAATAAGTGTTACGACATTTTTATACTCTACTGATTTTCCATCTTTTGTAGCTTTTTCTTCAGTTATTTTAGATGCTTTTGATTTTACATTTTCAATTGCGTGTGCTAAATCATTCAAAAAAAATTGTTGAGAAACATAGTAATTGTTAAATTGTTTTTCTAAAAAATCTTCAATTTCTTTTAAACTCATTTCTCCATCAACAATAAATTCAGATGAATCATTGTCATTTAATTCTAAATTAAAACTTAAATCTGCTTTATTTATAGAAGGAAGAACATTTTCTTCAAAATCTTTTCTATCAAATTGTTTTTCAAGTTTAAGATTAAATAATTGTGGTATTTTGATAGAAATTTTGTTGTATTCTTGAGATAAGTTACTTATAGAATTTATTTCGCTAATGAATTTTTCATAACGTGATTCTTCGTTGTTATCTAGTATAATGTCTTTTGTTTTATATTGTATTTTTTGATTATCTCCAGCTTGTTTCATATTATTATTTTCTGATGGTGCTTTTGCACAACTAACTAATGCTACATTTGTAGCTAATGCAACAGAAAAAACTGAAAAAAATAATAATTTTTTTGTTTTTGTTTTCATTGACTTTCTCCGTTTTTTGGTTTATATAATTTTAATTGTAATATGAAAACAAAAAAAAAAAAAAAAAAACGTTAAAAAAGTGGCAAAAATCTTATTTTTACTACTATATTTTTAAAATTTATATGTAAAATTAAGTTTTTTAATTAAAAGGTTAATTTAATTTTCATATAAAAAAATGTACTAATTTTAAAACTTCAAGGTTTAGCAATAGCACATTTAAAATGAATATAATTATTATTTCATTACTTAATGAAAATTTATCAAAGTAGATTATTTATTATCAATCATAAAATAAAGTTTGTTTATATATTGTTTTGTTTTTCTTTCTCTTTTTCTTAGTTTTTACAGGAAATATAACAGGTGGTGTTTTTCTTTTTTTAGAAGGAGATTTTTTAGGTACTTCTCACTCATTTGGAATTATAATGGATTTTTTTCTTTGTGGTGGGTATGTTTTAGGTTCTTCTCGCTTGTGTGGAATTATTGTAGGATTTTTCTCTTATTTTAAATAGAGTTGTTTTAATAGCCTTGTGTTCACCAAACAAACTACGTGTTATACTTAATATTTAAAAAGATGAAATTGCTATATAATAAATTATTTTTCTTTTTGGTTTCATTTTTATTCTTTGTATTAATTGAATTATATTATTTTTAAAACAAAAAAAACGATATAAAAGTGTAAAAAAATTACAAATTTATCGTTTTTAATTTTAAAATTGTCTTTTTAAATTTTCATATTTGTATTTATTACCTAAAAACTTAATAACTGGTTGTAAATTGAAAATAATAAATACATAAACAGGAATTTCTATTAATGATTTAAAAACAATCGGAATCATTCAAACTAAATAATATTCTTGATATTGTCATGTTCCACTTCTAAATCTATTATGGTAATTTATATATGCAAAAGGTCCTCATAATCAACGATATAAAACCATTATAATAATTACATTTAATAAAATAATGAATAATTTTTGTGTTAATGTTTTAATTTTAATTGATTTAGATAAAAAATGAAGTAAACAACTTGTAATAACACCTATTCAAATTAAACTTAGAGATGTTATTGAAATTGCCAACACAATATTAAATGGGATTTTTTTCTTTTTAGATGTTTCACTCTGAGCTATTGAATGACCATAAAGAGAAATTACTAAAATAAAAATAGTGGTTATAAAAAGTAATATAAAAACTCCTGTAATTCATTGTCATTTAGATTCGAGTTTTTTAAGTTTAAAAATTAGTGCACTAGTAAGTGATATTAATGCTGGAATAATAGCATATTCTGGCATCCAAAACTGAATTCCATAAATTAACTGAGAAGTAGTATCACATAAAATTCCTAAAATCATACTTTTTATAGGTCCTAAAATCATTCCGTATATAACAAATAATGCATAAGTTAAAGAAATATGTTTTGGACCTGTTAGAACAAATTTTTGAATCGAATGGAAAATCATGTATAGTGCTATTAATAAACCAAAAATAGCAATATCATAAACAGTTAATTTTAAATTATTTTTTAATCATGAACTTATTTTTGCTTTTTTAGCTTTATTTTCTAGAGAAATTTTAACATTTAAATTTATTTTTGGTTTTTTCACTTTAAATTATCCTTGAAAGGTGTTAAATCCAATAAAATGTTTTTTAAATCATGCTTCATGGAAAATATATGAAGCTGATGAAGTAGTAGATGTATAAGCGTATTTTATTAAATCTCTAACTTCATCCAATTTAATTTTCAATTTGACCTTGTTCATTTAATGCTAACTCCACTAGTGTTCTAATCATTGTAATTGTAGAATGATTATCTTTTTTTGCTACACCGGCAATATCTAAATGTATTAAATCTGTGTTTTCTCTAAATTCATTTAAAAACATTGCAGCTGAAATTGAACCACCTAAACCACTTAAATCTGCATTTTTTAAATCAGCAACTTGTGATGATTTAATATTTTTTGCATATTCTTCATCCATTGGCATTCTTCATATTTTTTCATTAGCTAAAGCAGAAGCTTGTTTAAATTCATCAAAAAACTGATCTGAAGTAGCAAAAGTTCCCACATAAGTATCACCTAATGCTTTAAAAATAGCTCCAGTTAAAGTTGCAATATCAATTAATCTAGTTGCTTTTAAGTTTCTAATTGCATAAGTAATTCCATCAGCTAGAACTAATCTTCCCTCAGCATCGGTGTTATTGATTTCTACTGTTTTTCCATTCATTGATTTGTATATATTATCAGGTAAAGATGCATCACCATTAATACGATTATCAGTTAGCATTAAAACCGCTGCAAAATTTTTATTTGCGTTTAATTTTGCAATTGCCTCTAAACTAAATCCAGCTACAACAGAACCCGTCATATCATATTTCATACCAACTAAAGATTTAGGTGATTTTAATGAATAACCTCCTGAATCATAAGTTATTCCTTTACCTACTAAAACAGTTTTATTTGTATCTAAAGGATTAGGTGTATATTCTATTATTATCATTCTTGGTAAAAATAATGAACCTTTATTAACACTTAACATTAAATTCATTCCTAACGAGTGTATATCTCTTTCATTTAATACTGAAACTTTAACGTTTTTTAAATTCTCAAAATGTTGAGGAATCATTTTAGCAAGTGTTTCACTATTTGCTATATTTGGACTTAATGCTTGATAATATCTAGCGTTATTAACTGCTTCTGCAATTGTTTTTTGTTTATTAATAATATCTTCATAATTACTTAATTTTTTTGCATATATTTGATGTTCAAAAATTAATTGTTCTTGTTTTTCTGTTTTAAGTGAAAATGTTTTAAATTGACCATAGTTTAAAGCATAGCTAAAACATTTGATAATTTCTTTTATATCTAAATTTTTAGTAACAAAAGAATCTAAATTGATTGTATAAGGTCGATTAGCTTTTTTAGGTAAATTAATTGCAAAGTTTTCTAAGTCCTCAAAAGTTAATTTATCTGCTTCACCTAAATTAACTTTTGCTTCATTTTCATACACATTTTCAGTAATTTTTCATTTATTTTCATTATTATAAGCAAATGTAGCACTTAATATAAATTTTTGCATTATTGATTCTCCTTTTGAATAGCATATTCTGTTAATGTTGCAACTAATGCAGCAAGAGGTTTATGGTTTTCATCTTCTGCTGTACCTGCTACATCACAATGAATAAAATTAACTTTTTCAGTTGCAAAATTGTATAAAAAAGAGGCTGCAATATTACAATCACTTAGTTTTGCATCTGTTGAACAATTTAATAAATCAGCAACTAATGATTCTTTATTAGGTTTATTAAAATCTTCGTGTAAAGGCATTCTTCATACTTTTTCTTGTGCTAGTTTTGCAGATAATGCAAATATTTTTCACTCTGTATCGCTATTTGTATAAATACCAGTATATTTATCACCTAATGCTGTTAAAATAGTTCCAGTTAATGTTGCTACATCAATAATTGTTGTCGCTTTTAAGACATCTTTTGCATAAGTTATTCCATCAGCTAAAACTAGTCTTCCTTCAGCATCTGTATCAACAATTTCAACTGTTTTTTTAGACATTGATACATAAACATTATCTGGAACAGATGCGTTATTATTTAGTTTATTATCAGTAATCATCATAACTACACTAACATTGGTTTTAATTTTATTTTGTGCAATATTTTTCAGTGCATAAGCTGCTATAACTGAACCTGACATATCCATTTTCATATAATTCATATAACCATTAGTTTTTATATTATAACCACCTGAATCATAAGTAATTCCTTTACCTACAATAGTAATTTTTTCTTTTGAATCTTTTAGTGGTAAATATTCAATTACAACAACGCGAGGTTCATATAAACTACCTGCATTTACAGATAACATTAGACCCATACCTAATTCTTCTATTTCTTGTCTTTTTAAGATTTTAACAGTAACATTTTCAATGTTTTGGAAGTCTTTTTCAATATAATCCGCTAATCATTCACTGGTACATATATTAGGTGGAGTTATTTGTAAGTTTCTTGTCTTTTTAGTATTTTCTACAAGTAAATTTAATTTTTTTTCATATTGTCTATATTCATCTGTTTCTAAGAAAAAGTCTAATTGATATTTTGGATCTTGTTTATCTGTTTTTTGATTATAAATTTCATCATTAAAAAAACTATTTCTTAAATAAAATGCTCTTAAAGCATCTTCATAACTCACATTTTCATTTACAAAACTTTTGATATCAATTAAAAGATTTTGATCTTGATTTTCAATAATATAATTTACTTTTGATATTAATTGTGTGTAATTATCAATAGTATTTACATAAAAATACAAAATGTTGTTTTTATTATCTAATGTTAGAGCTAATTTATTTTTAGATACAAATTCTTCTACATTAGAATCATTAAAAACAGCTTTTAAAAGTGGAAAGTCATTTTTAGTTTGTATATAATTTTTATTCATATATCTCCTTATATTTCACTATTTTAGTACTTCAATCAATGGTTTTTTTGTTTAATGATTTTAAAATATTATTAGCTTCTAAAAATATGTTTGAACCTGAAAAACCACGATAACAGCTCAATCCTGAAGGATGAGAAGTATGAAGAACAAAATGTTGTTTGGTGTTTAAATTTTCGATAAATTTTAATGCTTTTTGACCAAAGCATAAAAAAATTACATTTTCATTTAATTCTAAAATTTTTTTTATTGCATTGGTTACAAAAATTTCTCATCCAATATTTTCATGTGCAAGAGCTTGATTTAAAACTGTTGTTAATTTGGTGTTGGATAATAATATTCCTTGTTGTTTCCAATAATCTAAATTGTTAGTTTCAAAAACAGAATGAGGATAAGTTGCTTTAATTTCTTTAAATATGTTTTTGAGTGAAGAAGGAATTTTTTTATCATTAGTACTAAAAGCAAGTCCATCGGCTGTATTTGGTGTATAGTAAGGGTCTTGACCTAAAATAATAATTTGGATATTATATCAATCTAAATCAAAAGCTTTGTATCAATTGTTTTTACTAGGTACAATTTCTTTATTTTCATTGTTTAAGGCGTTTTGTAGATTGATAAAATATTCTTTTTGTGATTCTTCTTCTAAAAATTGTTTTAAGTTAAATCTCATGTTTAACTATTTTTTTACCTTCATATTGGTATTCATAGAAATATAAATAACCATCACTAAACATAACTTTAAGAGGTGTTTTAATTTTTTTAATAGTTGCTCTAAATACTTTTATTCTTTTTTTATTAAACATTAAAAAAGCACCTGGTTGATTATTTAAAGCTTTAATTTTAGCTAGAGCTTCTAATTGAGTCATATTTTGAGTAATTTCGCTATCTTGATTTGATAATTTTGGTGCATATGAAACTTTAGAAACATCTTGAACTGTTGCAGAAATTGTTTTTGAATATAAACCTTTTAGTCATGAATCTATATTTTGAATAGCTAAATTTGCCATTTTATCATATGCTTCAAGTGCCGTATCTTCTTCTTCAACTTGAAAACTTGCTTTTGCTATCATATCACCTGCATCCATTTCTTTAGTCATATAAATTAAAGTAATACCCATTTCTTTTTCATAATTTAAAAAAGAATGTTGAATTGGTGCAGCTCCACGATATTTTTCCAGTAGTGATCCATGAATATTGATTGAAGCAATTTTGGCTAAATTTAAAACTTTGGTTGGAATAAATTGCCCAAAAGCAGCAGTTATCAAAAAATCAAAATTTAATGCTGCTAATTGTTCATAAATATCAGATATTTTTTCTGGTTGAAACAATTTTATATTGTATTGTTTTGCAATTTGTGCAACTTCAGTTTCTATTACTTCTTTATGTCTATTTAACTTTCGATTTGGTTGTGAAATAATTCCGACAATTTCGTAGTGTTGAATTAAATATTCAAAAATTTTTGCACTAAATTTTATTGTTCCTGCTAATAGTAATTTCATATTAATAAATTATAAATTAATTAACATATAAACAAAGAAAAATATTAAGTTATTTACACAAATTTTTTTATAAAAAAAATAAAAGCATCTATGGTAAAATGCAATTATTTAATTATTTTCTAATAATGCTTTTTTGTGTGCATTTTCTAGTTCATAAGCATGTTCAAAAAAGTTATTTTCAATTTTTAAACTTCAAGATAATTTTTGGTTTTTATCTATATTAGGTAGTGTTTTATATAATCATTTTAGACTTAATATAAAACTTATAATTCCGACTGCTAATGCATTTAATGCAAAACCAATACTTACTACTAAACTAGATTGACTATTTGGATAACCATTATTAAATAAAGTAAACCCAATACCAACACTAATTCCCATGACAAATCAAAATGTTATAAATGTTTCTAGTGACACAATTAATATCGACATTTTAATATCATTTGTTGCTCTAAATAATAATATTCCACCAATAGCTAAACTATAAAAAATCATTCTTAACATATTAATTCGCATATATAAAATTACATCATTTAATCTATCTTCAGGAACATACAATGAAAGTGCAAAATATTTAGCAAATGAAGCAACTAAAATATAAACTACTAAAGCATAAATTGCACCAATAAGTAATGACCATCAATATATTTCACGAATTCTTTTAGTATTTCTTTGTGTGTAATTATAACTTAATAATGAAGCCGCACCATCACTTATTCCAAATAAAGCAAGTGCAAATAATGTAATACTTGGTGCAGCTTTTGCTCAATTATAAACGTTAGTAAATCCATCACTAAATGGAAGATTATTTAGAAGCAAGGTTATCATTAAATTGATTAGTCCAACACCTAATGTTCTGACAAAAGCACTTAAACCTAATAATGAAATTGGCATTAATAATTTTCATCTAAATTTAAAATGTAATAAATGTTTATAACTTAATCACGTGTTATTTTTTTTGTTTCCAATTAGGATATAAATAGAATAAGAGGCTAAGTTAAAGACTCAACCAATTAATGTTGCTAATGCACCACCTAATATTCCCATTTTAAAGACAATAATAAATAAAGCATCAAAAGCTAAACCTATTATATTAGCAACAATTGCCCAAATCATAACATGAGCATTTTTCCCTTCTGCTCTTAATAAATAACTAAATAATAAATATAAAGCTTGTAAAATACTTCCTGAGCCATAAATATATAAATAAGTATTTACTCAAGAAGTAGCCATTTTACGACTTGCGTCATAATAAGATGTAAAAATTTGAGAAGGTAAGAGATTAGAATTTTCTAAAAAATCCTTGTTTTTAAATTCCATATCTAACTGTTTTAAACTAATTGCATTAAATTTAGAATGACTTATAACTTGACCTGTTAAATTACTTCAAATAAAAACATATATTAAAAAAGTTGTAAATAAAGCTACAGCAAATGAAGTTCAAAAAGTAGTCGCTCAAAGGTCTTTTCCTGTTCTTTCTACTTTTTTAGTAATACATTTTGTATAATAGACACTTGAACCCATTGGAATTAAAAATATCACAGCATTTGCAGTAAGAAAAAATGGTGCCGCAGCATTAATTGATATAGAGGCCATTACATCACTAGAAATAGTTGAAATATATTCACCTTTTGGTAATGTTGACGTGTAATAACTAAACATTAAATCAAATTGTTCTCTATTTAAATGTGGTAAATTACTGTTTAGATAAAAATATAATTTATCACTATTTGAAGCTAAATCACCATCTAATAATCCAATTGTTCTAGGAACAAAATTTAAAATAAAAACTTGGTTAAAAAAAGCATATAACCCCATTGTTAACATAGTTAAAATACCTGGAATTGTAACAATAAAAATAGCTTTTTTGATCGGTGTTTTTTCAAATAATTTTATTGCTCTTAGTTGTTTTTTATCTTCTGAAATTATTGTAGTCATTTTTATCTTTCTAATAATGATTTATTTTATCACTATATGTAAATATTTCATAATTTTTCCATTTTTAGATGTTTATTTTAGTAAAATTTAAATTTAAAGGAGAAAAAATGTATAAACCCCTGTTAAATATTAATGAAACTCAATATGCAATTGCAAAATTAAAAAGTATTTTTTCACTTTCAATTGCTAAAAAATTAAATTTAATAAGAGTTTCAGCACCATTATTTTTAACATCAAGTAGTAGATTAAATGATGGATTAAATGGTGAAAAACCAGTTGTTTTTAGTGTTAAAGATTTTGATGATAAATTAGAAATAGTTCATTCATTAGCAAAATGAAAAAGACAAGCATTAGCAAACTATAATTTTAAAATGCATACTGGATTATATTGTGATATGAATGCGATAAGAAGAGAAGAAGAACTAGATTTTTTACATAGTATTTATGTTGATCAATGAGATTGAGAATTAATTATTGCAAAAGAAGAAAGAAACAAAGTAACTTTACAAAAAATTGCTAAAAATGTTTTTGATTGTTTAAAAACAACTGATAAAAAAATTAGAGCTCAATATCCTCAATTATCAAAAAAATTACCTAATAAATTATTTTTTATTTCTTCATCTGAATTACAAAAATTATATCCACATTTAACACCTGACCAAAGAGAATATGAAATAGTAAAAAAACACAAAGCAGTATTTATAACAGAAATTGGTCATCCTTTAGCTGATAAAGTTCCACATTCACTAAGAGCAAAAGATTATGATGATTGAAATCTAAATGGTGATTTAATTGTTTACCATGCACCTAATGATTGTGCTTTAGAAATTTCAAGTATGGGAATAAGAGTAGATGATTTAGCAATTATAAATCAATACAAAAAAACTAAAGAAGATATTGAAAATATTAGTTCATATCATAGTAATATTGTTAATTCAAAATTACCATATACTGTTGGTGGTGGTTTAGGTCAAAGTAGAATTGCGATGTTTTTATTAGAAAAACAACATATTGGAGAAGTTCAAGTAAGTATTTGATCAGATCAAGAAAAACAAAATTTAAAAAATAAAGGAATTAATTTATTATAAATAATTTAATAAATTAAAATAATGCCATTGTTGGCATTTTTATTTTGAAATTTTCAAAATAAAAAGCCTTAAAGGCTTTAAATTAATCTAAACTTTTTGAAGTTTTTAAAAGAATTTCTTCTGAATTTCGTGCGTTTTTAAGTAAAATTACTAATTTAATTTGTGAATTACTTGTATCAATATTAAATGCTAAAACTGTATCATGTGGTCTTTTATTTTGAGGAAGATTAAAAGTTATTTTATCTGTTAGTTCTTTTGATAATTTATTAAAGACATATTCTGAATTTGTTAATTTATTTTCATCTAATACATTTAAAATATCTGATTTATTTACATTATCTTTTAGCTTAAAGACAATATCTTTTGCATACTGATTTATAAATTTTTGTTGTGCTAATTTATCTTGTGCAGAAAATAATTTAAATTGTCCTTTTGCTATAGTGTCATTACCTTCTTCCTTACCTTCTATATAAGATCCTTGAATATGTCTTACTTTTATATTTAAAATAAATTGTTGAGTTGTTGAGTTAAATTTAGGAGCAATAATAACCTCATGACCTGGTTGGATTTTATTTATATCAATTAATTTTGTAGCAATGATATTTTGTATTTCTGAATCTTTAAAAGTTTTATAAATATCATTGTTATTTTCAGTATATTTTTGTGTAAATAATTGTTTAAATTCCTCAAAAGTTACTTGCGGATTTTTTATTTCTAAATCAAATGAATCATAAATTTGTTGGATTTGACTTAAAGGTAAATCCTTTACTTGTTGTTGGTTTTGATTTGAAGCACAAGAAATAGTTGCTATTGTTAATAATGGAGTAGTAGAAATTAAAGACATAAAAATTAAATTTTTTTTACTTTTTGTCATAGTTATCTCTTTTCTAAGATTAATGTATCTTGTAAATATTCTAAATTGTAATATGAAGCAGGTTTAATTATGTATTTTTGTAAGATTTTTTTAGAAAAACTATTAAGTGAAATGTAATTATCAACACTAATTGTATAACTAAATACATTTGCTATTTCATTAATTAAATTTAAAATTTGAAATGTTGTGTGTGTTTGTGAATAATGAATTATAAAAGATAATAAAAGATTATTAAAAGTATCTAAATTTCAATTTAAGTTTCTTGAAAAAAATGTGTTAATATGTTCAAAATCTAGATATTTAAAATTATTAAATATTTTGTGTGAATATAAAGCATTATTATCTTTTAAATAATTTTCTAATTTTTTAATAAATTGATTAATTTCAGGATAAGATTGAGTATTTTGAATAACATCTCATACAAAAATTAATTCTAATAAGTTTTTGTAATCATTTTGTGTTAAATATTTATATAAAAAACCATTGGTATCAGTAGTGACTAGTTCAAAATTATTTTCATTATAGAGTGAATTTTGATTTTTAAAAAATAAATTGTAATCGTCAATGTTTTCAATGAATTGTACTTCTACATTTAGTCTATTATCTAAATTTTTAAAAGTACTTTTAATAAATGAAGCTAATTTTGAAATTGCATAATGACCCTGTCTATTGTCAATAGGAATGGTTCAAGTTACTGATTTTTCATCAGTATGTTGTTTGAAATAATCATCCAAAATTGGTTTAATAATGTTTTGGATTTGATAAAAATCAACTGATTTTAATGATTCATTATAATTTATTATATTATCTAATCTTTTTGCTTTTTGTTTATTATCAAAACTTGTGGTTTTATTAATTTTTTGTAAATTATTATCAAAAATAATTTGTTTTGATATTTGTTGAGTTGCATCAATTAAATTTGTGTAATTTGTGTTGGAATTATTGCTTGAAGATATAAAAAGTCCACTAGGAGCCTGTGAAAGATAAATATCTGCATTTTTTAAATTACTTAAAATATATGGGTTTATGACATTATTAATTAAATTTCTAAAAATAATTGTTTGTTTTGTTACTGTGTTTTTAAGTTCATAATTTTTGTTTAATTCATTTTTAGTTAGCCCAAAATATAATCTACTAAATGTATTATTAAAAAATAAGTTCTGAGAATGAGGAAACAAATTAATAATTAAAGGAGTTTGATTATTGTATGTTTGATAGTTTTTAAAATAGTTCAGATTGTAATTTTCTAAATTATCAATAATACTTTGTTTTTGTAATTCATCTAAATTATCAAAATCCAAAACACTATTGAGATTTTGATTAAAAGCATTAAAAGTTTGAATATTATAAGTTTGTAAATTGATTGGTAAAACATTAAATTTAAAATTTATTTCATTAAAGTGAGATTCATTTTGTCAATTAGTATTATTTATATAATATTTATTTTTCTTTAACTTTATATTATTTAGTGTGTTTTGTGAAATAAAATAATAACTTGAATAAAATAAATCTTTATATGTTTTTCCATATTCATATAAAAAATCATAGTTTTTTGTCTCATTTAAAGAAAAATCTAAATTAAATTTAAAACTAGGTAAAGCATCAGTTACATTATCTAATAAAAAGATATTTTGAAATACTGTCCATCAATTACTTGATTTAATGTTTTTATTTTCTATTAATTTAAAGGTTAAAGGTAAATCATCTTTTATAAAATTGGGATCTAAAAATTGTTTAGTTTCAATATTATTTGATTGTAAATAATTTAAGATATTATCTTGATTAAAATAACTTATATTTTGAGTGATTTTTTCATCATAATCAAGTAATTTATTAGTTTTTAAAATTTTTTGGCGATTTGTTAGAGACGACATAATTGATTTTAAAAAACCAAGTTTAAAATCTTGTATATTAAGATGATGTTTTGTCTTATTCAATTCTGAATCAAGCCAAGGATTTTTATTATTTTCAACAAAAATTTCGATTTTTTTAGCGTTTTCTAGTGCTTTTTTAAAATTTCAACTATTAATAGAATGTTCATCATTACTTTTAATAAATTCATATAAATTACGATAACCTATAACTTGATTATTTAAAGATAAATCATCAAAAGAAACATTATTAATAGTATCTGTATTAAAAATTGAAATTTCTTCTTTGTTATTATTGTTCCATGTAATTTGAATTTTAGTAGCTTGTTCGAATTTTAAAAACATTTTAGAAGGTTTTAAAATTCGATTATTAACAAAATCAATTTCTGGTTGGTCTTGTGAAACTATTCTAAATAATTTTGTAGAAATTAAATTATTAATTTTTTTAGAAATATTATTTTTATTATAAATTGAAAAATTATTACTTTCATTAGGAAAATTAAATGATTCATTGTATTTATCATTAATTTCTAAAAAATTATTGATTTTACAACTTGTTGCAAAAAATCCTATAAAGGGGATTGTTAATAATAAAGAACTTAAAAAAAGATTTTTTAATTTCATTTTATTATTCCTTGGATATTTTCAATTGGTTGGCCTATAAGTTTAGGTGGTTGAGTATGAGAGTGGAATGAAAGCATAATTAAAGTTAATATGATACTTAGTGCAAAAAATGTAAATGTTGTATAAAGTACTTTGACTGATGAATTTCTATTATGAATAAATTCTGGAACTAATTCAAAGATTGCAGTAAAGACTATAATTACACCACCAATGATTTGAAATGAAGGAATCATTCATTTTTGATAATCTAAATATTTACCTACAAAAGCACCCACAAATAAAATTGGAACTATTAATAACATTGTGTATAAATTGTATTTTATAGCTTTTCATTTAGTTTGCCCATATTGTGTTTGACGATAATAAATAATAATGTTTTCAACTAAAATATGAATATTAAATGTCACAATTAAACCAATATTTGGATTTGTATAATTTGAACTTGTCATTTGATAAACACTTAGTCCTAAAACAAGGCCATCAATTATTCTATGGATTAACAACATTAAAATAGCAATTCAAGCAGCTTTGGGATTATCGATATCATTAAATGAGATAATATGATCTGAATGTCCATGTTCTTCATGAGATTTATGAATATGACCTTTATGTTTTTTTATCGAAATATATCTTCAAATAATTACTAATGTTAAACCAATAATAGCATTTATTCCAACAATAATTGCCATATATAATTGTTCTTTTGTAACATTACCACCCGTTAATTTTAGACCACCATTAGTTTCATTAGAGTGAAATCAAGATTCAAGATTGATAATAGCTTCTTTTATAAATCCAGCTGAACCAATAATTAAAAACATTCCAGTACTAAAAGCATAAAGATAAATCATTTTATCTTTAGAAAATTTAGGTTTTATTGCACTTAATATTAAAGAAATAATAACTGGTGCAGCAAGTAGAATAAATGCATAAATTAATAAGTTAACTAAAATTGTCAATTCAAGATTGTTATTAAAATCAATTTCTTTAAAAAACATAACTCCCCTTTATATAATTTTTGATAATAACTTACATAATTTTACCAAATTTTTTATAATTAGATTATAATAATAATTGCAAAATGAATAGTTGCAAAAATTATAGCAAGGAAATATCATGTTAAAAAAAAATAAGTTATTTTTAGGCTTTGTTTTACCGTTATTTAGTTTAAGTTGTTTGATTTGTTTATCTTGTAATACACAAAATTTAAACAATAATGACATAAATGAAAAAATAATTGATAAAAATTTATTAATGTCATTTAACAATAAACAAATCAATATTTTAAATGATTTTTATCCTTTTTTAAACAAAGATGTACAAAATTTCAATAACGATAACACTTATTATGATATTTTCAAGCACAAAAAACCTAAAATAAATGAATTAGGGATTGAAATCGGAGAAGAAGAAATTATTGATGCAATAAAAACTAAAGAAGCATCAAAAATAGATATAAATGATTTTTTTATCCAATTTGATAAAGATATAATTAAAACTACCACAAATTATTCACCATGAATTACAAACACTTTACCAACTGTGTATAACATAAGATATTCTGAAGTAGGTTTAAAACCTTTTCCTGATATTCAATCATTAATTTATAAAATAATTGATGATATGCAAAATGGAACTTGAAGTAAAGTTAGTCATCTAAAATTTTTTGATGGATATTTTTATAATTTAAACACAATAAGATTAAAATCTTGAACAAACAATTTATTACAAAAGAAAATGTGAGAAACTTTATTATTAACTTATATAAATTACTTTAATACTGATGTAGTTAAATTAAATATTAAAATTAACAAAGAAGACATTTTTGACAATGAAAATGATAATATGGTTAGCTTTTCTATTGATTGTTTTGATAAGAACAATCAAAGTTTGTTAACTAATGAAAATAAAAATAAAAAGTTTTATTTATTTGGTTTTAAAAATTACTTAAATGATCCTAAATTTGGAGTTTTTGAAAATATTGATAATTTAAAACTTTTTAATGAATATTTAGTAAGTCCAATATTGAAATTTAAACTTAATAATATATATTCTGTTAATGATATTAATAGTTTTGTAAATAATGTGTTTAGTCCTGAATTTATAAGTGGTGATAGTTTTAATTATTTTTTGAATAAACACAGTGATTTAATTGAATTAGAAGTTCCTGAATACAAAAAAAATACAGATAAAGCCTATCGATTTGTTTCAAGCGAAGTGGCTTCGTTTTTTGGAACAAGACAATTATTAAAAATAAAAATAGAAGTCATTCATCAAGATGATTCTAAAGAATATTTTTGATGATTAAGCAGTGATTTTGATGACCATGGTCATAAAATGAAACCACTAATAAATAAAATTAAAAATCAATTATTATTCGAAACTTTTAATCCAAATTTAGAAAAATTTAATTTACAAAAAGATACATTTCAATTAAAAATAAATAAACAAGAAAAAAGAGATTTTATGGGTATTGAAGCAAATGAGTTTTTTGAATCTGATTTATTTAAAAGTATTTTAAAAACCATTGATCAACTACCTATAAAACATATTAAAATGGCTAATAATTTACGTTTATGGAACAACAACATAAAAAGTAATTTTGAAGCCGGATGATTAACTTATGATTCTGAAGCATTTAAGTATTTTGAAACATGATTGAACTTATTTGTTTTACAATATGCAATAAATACTCATAAAGATGACATTAATACGATGTTAAATCATATAAAAGTTGAAATTGCTACTTTGCCTTATTCAGCAGGCCAAGTCGCACTTAAATTTCACTTTATAGCATTACAAAACTCAAAAGAAATTGAACTACTTAATCAACAAAATCAAGATAAAATAATTTTATGAAATGGTTTTAAAGGTTATGATAAAACTAAAAATAAACCATTTACTTTTTAAGGAGCAAAATGAAACACAAAAATAAATTTTTAACTTTTAGCTTAATTTCAATTAGTACAATTGTAGCTATTTTAGTACCTACAATTGTTACTTCATGTGCACCTTCTCAACAAGAAGACAAAAAACCAGAAGCTTCAAATATTAACAAATCAACAAATTATCAGTCTTTAAAAACAAATTATAATAGTGCAAAAGTTATTATTAATAAAATTAAGGTAAATTCAGATAAATTTATTCAAAAATCTGAAGCGTTTATAAATTTATTAAAAGAATTAAAAACAGATTTAGAAGAAATTGCAAAAAGTGCTAATTTAAGTGAAGAAGAAAAACAACAAATAAATACTTACATATCTACTTGATTAACTATTGCAAGTGCAGAACAAATTAGTGCAAATCAAGCATCAGAATATACAACTTCTTTAAATAAATTAGAAGATATATCAGAAGATTTAGATTTAGTAATGAAAACACATATAACTAAATTAAATAATGATAACAATGAGTTTTTTCAAAATCTAGAAGTTATTAATAACAAATTATTAGAAAAAAATATTGAAAATGAACAGCTACAAAGTAGTTTAAGAAATATTTGAAGTTTCTTTTTAGAAACATTAGTAGATCCAGATCACTTCACTGAAGAAGAACATTTACACGAACATGATATTAATCCTCAAACTTCCAATCAACATAATCACTCTCATGCTGCTGCTAATTTATATTATGAAAGTTTAGAATGAGTAGATGATTTTATTAAAATCATAAATAAAGAAACTAATAATCAAACTAATAAAACTATTTTAATTAATTCATTTACTAATATTATGCAACTTGTTAAAAAAGCGGATGCTACAAAAGAAAATGATATTAATAAAAAATTTGAATTATTTAAATACAATTTAGAAACTTTAATTGTTCAAGATTCAAAAACAATTTATGCTAATTTAGATTTTAAATTACAAGAAGATTCAAAAACTATTTTGAGTAATATAAAAACAAATTTAGAAATGTTATTAGATGAGTTAAAATTACCTAAAAATAGTGTCTCTTTTGAAGAATAATTAAGTTTAAAAATATCAAGTATGAACTGCTTGATATTTTTTAATTTTCAATTAATTTGTAGTATAAATAAGCTAAACTAGCAATGGTTAATTCATTTTTAACCATTTTTTTAAATTCTATTTCAGAGTATCATTTATTGTAACTAACTTGTTCAAATATAGAACCATCAGTGATAGGATTTTCTTGTTTTAAATTAGTTACATCAAAAATAAAACCATGCACAATTTCATTTGATTGCGTGCTAGCTAACATTCTAAATGATTTAATTAAATTGTTTTCTGTTACGAAAATTCCTGCTTCTTCAAATGTCTCTCTTATTGCAGTTTGTAAATATGTTTCATTTTCTTCAATAGCACCGGTAATAGGGCTAGGGAAACAATCATCTCATTTTTGTTTTTCTTTTATTTCTGGAAGAGGTTGAAAATGAACTAAAAATTCCCTTTGATTATCGATGATTCGGTAGCATAAAATAGCAACTGAATCAATATTTCTTCTTTCTGAATAAATAAAACCTTTTTCAGTTTCGTAAAGACTTAATCAAGGTGTAAAATACAGTAGTTTATCTTTTTTCATATTTTCCTTATAAAATATTTTAAATTAAAAATAATTTATATTTTTATATATTGAATATTTTGAACATAACATAAGAAACTTCAAAATGAAATTTAAAAATTTTTAACAAATAATTTCAAAATAGTATACAATATTAAATACAGCAATCAAAGAGAAGGGGTTCACCTGATTCCATTCCGAACTCAGCAGTTAAGACCTTCATCGCCGACGATACCGTATGGGAAAATAGGACGTTGCTATTTTTTTTTATCTTTTTTTAACAAATAATTTCAAAATAGTATACAATATTAAATACAGCAATCAAAGAGAAGGGGTTCACCTGATTCCATTCCGAACTCAGCAGTTAAGACCTTCATCGCCGACGATACCGTATGGGAAAATAGGACGTTGCTATTTTTTTTTATCTTTTTTTAACAAATAATTTCAAAATAGTATACAATATTAAATACAGCAATCAAAGAGAAGGGGTTCACCTGATTCCATTCCGAACTCAGCAGTTAAGACCTTCATCGCCGACGATACCGTATGGGAAAATAGGACGTTGCTATTTTTTTTTATCTTTTTTTGTTAAAATTTAATTATATAAAGTTAATAAACTTTAAAAATAATAATATAAAGTCGTGAAAATATATGAAACCAACATTTACTCAAAAAGTCAAATCAGAAGTTATTAGTTCAAAAATAACATTCACATCTGCTATTAATATTTTAAATGGAATTTTATATACTCAAACTAATACTAAAATACATAAATTAATAATAAATAATGAAAATATTAAACAATTTATTGAAAAAATTTTACAAATATTAAACATTGAATATAAATTACCGAAAAAAAATTGACTTTTATTTCAAATCCCTGATGTTTTTTTTACTTATAAATATAAGAAGGAAAAAGATTTTTTTATAGGAATTTTTATTATAAGTGGTTCTGTTAGTGATATACAAAGTACTTCTTATCATTTAGAAATTAAAACCAAAAACTTTAAATTTGCAAATGATATTCAAGAAATTATGGAGCAATACGGGATATTTTTTAAAATGGTATTTAGAAAAGACCATTATTTATTGTATATTAAAAAAGTGGAACAAATTTGTGACTTTTTAAAAGCAATTGGTGCCGTTGAAAGTTATTTAGTTTTTGAAGAAAAAAAGATTGATAGAGATTATATTAACACAATTAATAGATTAACTAATTTTGATTTTTATAATCAACAAAAAATTGCTAAAAGTTATGTAAGTTTTTTAAAGAAATATAAATGACTATCTGAAAATTCTTTACAAGATGATTTTACATTTGAACAAATTATTTTTTATGAAATTAAAAAAGATAACCCTGGTGCAAGTTTAAATGATTTGGTCTTACTTTTAGAACAAAAAAACGTTAAAAAAACAAAATCTACACTAGGTTATTATTTAAAAAAAATTGATAAGGTGTATAATAAATACAAAAAATAAGGGGGAAAATATGTATCAATACAATAACACTATTGATTACTCATTTACTGAAACAAAAACACAAAAAAAACACAAACTTTTAGGTTTGAGTTTACTTTGATTTAGTTTAGGAATATTTATAACTATTTTATTTAGTGGTGTCATTGCATCTATTCCTAGTGTATATATTTCATGAATTAATTTTACAGAAAGTAGGGGAATATCACCGCAAACATTTATATATTCTTCAATTATTATTGAGTTTTTTGCATGTTTTATTTTTCAACTATTTTTTATGTACAAACGAGAGAAAACAACGAGTTTAGTAGTTTCAATTATTGCATATTTTGTATATGTCTTAATAAGTACTGCTTCTTTAACTTTTTTTACATTATCTTTAAATGCTTATTCTCAACTAAATGTTTCTCAAGCCGTTTTAATGTTTTTAATACCTATTGTAATGTTCATAATTGTAGGTGTTTTAGGGTATTTTGAAAAAATAGATTTTAGTAAATTTACATGATTAATCATTGTAGGAATTATTGCAACAATTTTAATGTGATTACTTTCATTTTTTACAGTGTTTAGATCAAATAAAATTTGAAGTCTTTATTTTAGTTTAATGATAGTGGTTTCATTAGTTATAATTGGTTTTAATTTTCAAATAATTAAAAAATATGATGTTCAATTAGAAACTAATGGTAATAGAAATAATTTAGCAATACTGGGTCTAAGTATTACATTTGGATTTAATTTATATATCTTATTTGTTGGTTTAATATGAAAAGTGTTGATGTTAATGCTAAGAAATAAGTAAAAAATAAGAATTGAAAGAAATAATAAAAAATATATTATTATAATTTATATTAGTAGAATATAAAAGAATTTAAAGTAGGAGAAAAAATGTCAAATAAAATATTAGTTATAAATGCAGGTTCATCATCAATTAAATGATCATTATTTAATGAAGAAGATCTTAATTTATTAGCTTCAGGATTAGCAGAAAGAATTCATGTTGATGGAAATTTAGTGTGCAAATTTTCAGGACAAGTTTTTGAAAAAAAAGTTGGATTAAAAGACCATGAAGAAGCAGTTAAAGAAATTTTACAACAATGAAGTGAAAATAATATTGTTGAATCAATTAATGATATTAAAGTTGTAGGGTTTAGAGTTGTAAATGCAGGACCAGATTTAATGAAATCAACAATAATAACTGATGATGTATTGTTTGAAATTCACAAAAATACAAAATTAGCACCATTACATAACCCAGGAGCTATACAATCAATTAAAGCTTTTCAAAAATTATTACCAAGCGCTCAATTAACAATGTCAGTTGATACAGGATTTCACGCTACAATACCTAAAATTAATTATTCATACGCAATTGACAAAGATTTAGCAAAAGAATATTCAATTAGAAAATACGGTTTTCATGGTTTAAGTCATAGATTTGTAACATTAAAATTACAAGAAATTTTAAATAAAGAAAAAGTTAATTTTGTTAATTTACACTTAGGAAATGGTTCATCACTTTGTGCAATTAAAGATTCACAATCTATTGATACAACAATGGGATTTACACCACTTTCAGGAGTTATGATGGGTACAAGAAGTGGAGATGTTGATCCTTCAATAGTTTTATACTTATCAAAAGAATTAAATATTGATGTACAAGCTGCAACTGATATTTTAAATAAAAAATCTGGATTATTAGGTGTTAGTGGAATTTCAAATGATATGAGAGATTTAGAAAAAGTTCAACTAACAAATGAAAATGCTCGTTTTGCATTGGATTTATTCGCACAAAAATCAGCTGATTATTTAGCATTATATTTAAATAAAATTGGTAGAAAAGCTGATGCTATAGTATTTACAGCTGGAATTGGTGAAAATGATCCATTAACAAGACAAAATATTATTAATAGAATTCATTCATATAATATAAAACTATCAGAAAAAAATACTGAAAGATTCGATAAATGATCTTTAATTAGTGCTGATGATAGTGAAATTCCAGTATTTGTAATTAGAACAAATGAAGAATTAATGATTGCATCAGATGCAAAAGAATTAACTAAAAAATAATTTAAAATGCCTTCGGGCATTTTTTTTATTAAGGTAATAGAAATTTTGAAATTTATATTATAATAATATAAGTTATTTTAAAGTAACTATATTTTTAAATTAAAATTAGGGATGGAACTCCTTGGTTAACAAACCCAAAAGTCCAAAAGGAGAATAATGAACAAATATGAAATAATGTTATTAGTTCATTCAACAACAAATCAAGAAGATGTTGAAAAATTTATTAATGAAATTTTTAAATCAAAAAAAGAATTAACTAAATTAGAAAGAACTCAATTAGCATACCCAATTAAAAAAGTTAATACAGCTAAATATTTTGTTTTAAAAGTTGAAGCTTTAGCTGAAGAAATTAAAGAATTTAACCGTAGAGAAATTTTAAATAAATCTATTTTAAGAACATTAGTAATTAATTTAGATACAGAAAAACCTCTACAAAGAACCCCAAAAACTTCAAAAGCAAGAAAACCTAAATTTTTACCACGTTCAAATGACAAAAAACCATTTGTTAAAAAATTTGAACAAGCTACCTCAAACGATGATAAAGCACAACCACAAAAACCTGTAAGAAAATTTGACAAACCTACTACAAAAAAAGATTTTGCTAAATCACCTAAATCAGAAGAATAATAAAATCTAGGGAGATGGAATGAATAAAATTATTATTACTGGTAGAATATCACAAACTCCATTTACAGGTGTAACAGGTTCTAATACACCTTATACACGTTTTACTGTTGCTGTTTCAAGAAGACAATTTTCATCTAATACTGAACCTATAACCGATTTTCTTCCTTGCGTTGCGTGAGCACAAAATGCTGAATTTATTAATAAGTTCCTTGATAAAGGTTCATTAGTCTTAATTGAAGGTTCTTTACAAACATCAAGAATGACTAAAAATGGTGAAATTAATACTTTTTATACTATCAATGTTGATAACATTGAAGCCCTTGAAACTAAAAAAATAGCACAAATGAGACGTCAAGAACAAAATAGAGACACAATCGATATTAACCAATTAGAAAATCATAAATCAACACAAAATAATTATTCATTTTTTAATGATCAATCTTCTTATGATAATGATGCAAATATAAATCCAATTGTTAGCAAAGAATGAGATACATTTGCAGATGCATTAGATAAAGAAATTAATAATTAATTAGGAGAAAAATATGGCAAGAAAAATAAATAAAAAACTTTTTGTACGTCGTCGTCCATGTCAATTTTGTATAAATAACCAAGAATACATTGATTACAAAGACCAAGAATTATTACAAAACTACATAAATCAACATGGAAAAATTCTTTCATCACGTATTACAGGATGTTGTTCACGTCATCAAAGAACATTAGCTACTGCAATTAAAAGATCAAGAATAGTAGCTATACTTCCTTTTATTGGTAGTGGTAAAGTTAAATAATATAAAATTGAGTCCTTGTTAGGACTCTTTTTTAAATTTATATGTGAAAATTTATAAAATCAGCTAATAAAAAAGATTCTTGATTAGATTCTCAAAATAGTGAAATTTTATTTTGAGGAAGAAGTAATGTAGGGAAAAGTTCACTTTTAAATGCACTAGCAAATAGCAAAATAGCAAAAGTATCATCTACACCTGGAAGAACAAAATTAATTAATTATTTTTCTACAGATAATAATAAAATCATTGTGGATTTACCTGGATATGGTTATGCAAAAATTTCTAAAATAGAAGAAAAAAATATTTCTAATATGATTGAAAATTATTTTTATGAAAGAAAAAATATTGAATATATTAACATTTTAATAGATTCCAGAATTTCTCTAACAGCAATTGATATAGATATGATTAATCTGTGTTTAAATTTAAATCACAAAGTAAATTTAATTGTTACAAAAATCGATAAAAGCAATCAAAAACAATTAAACAAAACAAAAAAAGATATTCAAACTTATTATCCTTTTTTAAATGTCTTTTATATTAGTTCCAAAACCAAAAAAAATCTAGATAAGCTAAAATTGTATTATGCAGTTTAATTTATATTGCTTGTTATTTTCTTTTATACCTTATAAGGTATAATTTAAATATGAAAAACAAAAAAACGTTTGCTTTTAAATATATTTATTTATGGATAACAGTAGCAGCATTTTTAATTATTTCAATGATTTTAATATTTGCTATTACTAATATATTTAATAATTTTCCATTATTTGGAATTGTTAGTTTAAGTATTTTAGTTGCTTTATCATTCATTTCGGTAATAGTTTTAGGCATTTTAACGTACCAAAATTACAAAAATAATATGATAGTTAAAAATACTTTAAATAAATATATAGAACAAGAAATTGCAAAAGAAGGTGTTGGAATATTTTTATTTAATGAGAGATTAAAAATTATTTGAGTATCTCATTTTATAAAAGAGAGATTTGGGAATAAAATTATTGGTAAAAATTTAGATACCGTTTTTGATATTGAAACTTTATCTAAAAAAAATTTTAAAATTACTACACAACATAATAATTTTTTCTATGAAATTAATTTTTTACCTGAAAAAAATATTTTAATAGTGCGAGATGCAACATACTTAGAAACTATTACAACATTATATGAATCAGAAAAAATTGTTTTTGGAGAAATTGATATTGATTCAATGGATCTATATCAAGCAATATATTCTGAAGAAGAAATATTTAAAATTTATAACTCGGTCATCAAAATTTTAGATGAATTATCAAAAACATATGATTTTGTCTATCGTCGTTTTGTAAATAATCGATTTTTTTTAATTACAACAAAACAAACATTAAAAAATTTCATTGCTAATAATTTTATCTTTTTTACCTCAATTAATTCAGAAGATATTAGCGGTAAAATATTTAGAATTCCTATATCTGTAGGATTTGCATCTGGAATGGATAAATTAGATGAAGTAATGGAAATGACAAAAGATGCACTTTCTCAATCTCAATCTAGAGGTGGAGACCAAGTGACAGTTATTTTAAAAAATCAAAAACCATTATATTTTGGTTCTAAATCTGAAATTACTTTAAATACATCTAGAACCAAAATTTCATTTATTGCTAAAGCATTTAAAGAAAAATTAAATTCAAATGAAATTAAAAAAGTAATAATTTATGGTCATAAAGAAGCAGATTTGGATGCGCTTGGAGCAGCATATGCATTAGCAACCATAGTACGAGCAAAAAATAAAAAACCACATATTCAAAACATTTCTTTTGATGCAACATGTAAAAAACAAAAAGATAAATATTTAAAAAATGAAAATAGTTTGTTTATAGGTCCAAAGCAAGCTACTAAATGAAATGATGAATCAACAATGGTTATTATTGTGGATACAGCTGACATTAATAGAATTGAAAATCCCAATATTTTTAAAAATATTAACCCTGAAAATGTATTTGTTTTTGATCATCATCGAATTTCAAAATTACCTGAATTTGTATTAAAACAAAATTTATTTATTGATACAACTGCATCTAGTGCATCTGAAATTGTCACTGAATTATTAGTATTTAGTGAAACTAATCAATATATTAGTCCCACTGCTGCACAGATGTTATTAGATGGAATTTATATGGATTCAAATAGATTTCAAAAAACTTCTTCTTCAAAAACATTTAATGCAGTAAGTTTATTAGAGGAATGAGGAGCAAGTAGTGTAACAAGTATAGAAACTTTAAAAATGACTAATGAAGTTTATCAAACAGTATCAAAAATTTTAGAAAATCTTCAAGAAGTTAAACCAGATTATTTTATTGCTGCATATGATAAAGAAGTTGATACGGATATAATAGCAATAGCAGCAGAAGAAATTTTACGAATTCAAGGAAGAAAAGCAGCTTTTGTAGTAGCTAAAATACCTGGTTCAAATAAATACAAAATGTCTGCTCGAGGAATAAATACAAATGTTCAAGTCATTGCAGAAGCAATGAATGGTGGAGGACATTTTGGAGCAGCAGCAGCAATTTCAGATACCGAAAATTTAGAGGTATTTGTTGATAACCTAATTCAAGCGATTGTGAGTATAAAAGATGAAAGTAATATTAATTAAAGATTTTAAAAAAAATAAAAAAAATGAAATTATTGAAGTAAATGATGGGTTTGCAAAAAATTATTTAATTAGAAATGGTATTGCACAACCTGTTAATTCTTCTACTTTAACAAATAGACAAAAAATTCTTGATTCATTAGCAGTTAATGAAGCACAAAAAATTCAAGAAGCAGAAGCTTTAAAAATTGAAATAGAAAAAATAGAACTAAATTTTGAACTTAAAGTTCATACCGAAAAAAATGGAATAAACATAGTTCATGGTTCAATAACATCCAAAGCTATTTCAAAAGAATTATTAACTAAATATAATATAAAATTACCTAACCATTCAATTGATAAAATATCAATTACAACATTAGGAATTCATGGTGTACCAGTTATTTTACATCCTAATGTCACAGCATTTTTAAAAGTAAGAATACATGAATCAAAATAAATACGGAGACTTTTAGGAAATGGAAAATTTTTTAAGTCAAGATGATAAACAAAATATTTTAGATAATGAAATTCCGTTAATGGGACTTTTAATTACAAATTCCCAAGTTTATAAAGAAATTGCCGATTCATTAAATGAAAATTTATTTTATTATAAAGCAAACAAAATACTTTATCAGTCAATTGTAAATTTGTCTGAAGAATATCCTAATTATGATTTTCAAAATCTTTATAATTATTTAATCACAAATAATTTATTAA
This sequence comes from Mycoplasma miroungirhinis, assembly GCF_013008815.1. Lineage (GTDB taxonomy): Bacteria > Bacillota_I > Bacilli_A > Mycoplasmatales > Metamycoplasmataceae > Metamycoplasma > Metamycoplasma miroungirhinis. Next base: position 761,413 of record NZ_CP053097.1, read on the forward strand.
ATCAAAATTTAGGAATAGATAATTACAAAAAAAATGATTATTTAGATTTTTTAGTAGAAAATGTCGGATACAAAGATAAAGCACAAGACTATATCAACGTACTAATACCTTACGCAAAAAAAATTCAACTTAATACATTTATAGAAAATGCAACAAATAAATTATTAAAAAAAGAAAATATTGATAATATTATTAATAATTTACAAATTGATTTAATAAATATGGATATAGCATCTTCTAAATCACATTATGAAACACTTGATACTGTTTTAGAAGAAAATAAAACACTTTTATTAAAAAGAAGTAAAAATGAATTAAGCACAGGTTTAAAATTTGGATTTAGAAAACTTGATGATCTAACATTAGGATTTAATCCTGGAGATTTAGTGATTATAGCAGCTAGACCATCTATGGGTAAAACTGCTTTTGCTTTAAATATTGCTGCAAATGTTGCAAAACAAAGAAAAAATGTTTTATTTTTTAGTTTAGAAATGACAAATGTACAGTTGGTGGAAAGAATTATTGGTTTTGAAAGTTACACTCCTTTAAGTGATTTAAAAAAAGGAAATATTCAAGAACAATGAAGTGTGTTAGAAAATACTTTTGAACAAATGAAAATATGACCTTTATTTTTAAATGACCAAAGTTCTTTAAACATCCATGAATTGGTTTCAGTATGTAGAAGATTTAAACAAACTAAAACAATTGATTTATTAATTGTAGATTATTTACAATTAATAAACGATACCAAAAACTCAGGTGATAATAGGCAATTAGAAGTTTCTAAAATTTCCAGAAGTTTAAAACAATTAGCAAAAGAATTAAACTGTCCAATTATTGCTTTAAGTCAGTTATCTAGAAAAGTGGAAACTCGTGAAGATAAACAACCAATACTTTCAGATCTACGTGAAAGTGGAACAATAGAACAAGATGCAGATAGTGTAATATTTTTATATCGCCCTGAATACTATAAACGCAAACCAGAACAAGATAAATTTACAAATCCAGTTGAAGAAGAATCATTTGGACAAGTTTCCACTACTCATATTATTGTTGCAAAAAACAGAAATGGTGCAATAGGAACAATTAAATTAGGTTTTATGGCTTCTTTAAATAAGTTTGTAGATGATGAAAGAGAAGACAAGTACCCTTGGTAAAAATTAAGGAAGTTAATTATGAAAAATAAATTAAGTGCTCAAGAATGAAACAAAGTTTATAATACTCATAATATTAATTTTATTAATGTCTGAAAAAAGTCACCTAAAAAATTATTACTTATTTTTATAAGTGCTATTTTATTTAATATCGGTGTTGCAACTTTTTTATCAAAAGCTGCCGTTGTTGCAACAGGAACGAGTTCTTTAACACAAATAATTACCTTTATAAATAATTGAGATAAATATTTTGGTTATTTTTATGTATTAATTAATTTACCAATTATTTTTGTATTTTGGAAAAAAAATCCCCGTTTATTTATGGTTTTAACGTGTTATTGATTATTTTTTCAAGTTGTTAGTCAATTAATATTAGGGCAAATAAATTTCATTGATAAATTTTTAACAGAAACAATTACTTTGTATAGTCCTAATGGACATAAATATTGAAACGCTTTTAATTTAAATGAAACTAGTGCAGGATATTATGATGGACAAACTTGACCTATTATTATATATTGCATAATAGGTGGTGTTTTAGATGGAATTGCAGCAGCTATTGCTTGAAGAGCTGGGGGTTGTGTTGCAGGAAGTAACGTTATAGTTTATTATGTTTCAAGAGTTAAAAAAATGTCAATTGGGAAAATCGCTTTTATTGTGGCGATGTCATTTGCTACTTTTAGTATTATCGTTTTAGGTGCACTAGAAGTATATGATTTAATTCCTTCTAGACCATGAAAAGCAACATGAGATGCACAAAAAAATCCATTAACTCGTTTAATTGTTAGAATTATTTGTACAGTTATCTATATTGGTGTATATTCTTTTGTTATAGATTTAATGTATCCTAAATACAAAAAAGTGAAATTAGAAATTTATTCAACTAAAATTGAAAAAATAACAGAACACTTAAAATTAATTAGATATAATCATTCACACAATATATACTATGGAATTAGTGGTTATACACATAAAGATTTTGGAAGAATTGAAACAATAACTTTATTTTTAGAAAAAGATTGAGTAATAGGTCAAATTAAACATGTTGATTCTAATGCTTGAATTAGTATATTACCAATTCACGAAGTAGTCGGAGAATTTGATACTTCATATATTGATTAATTTTTTTGGTATAATAAATAAACTAAATTTTAAGGTAAATATGAAAAACATTTTTAAGTCCAAACAAAAAACAACAATAGATGATGTAAGTCCATTTAATTTAAATCCTCATCACTTAACAATTTTAAATATTTGAAAAAAGTTTCCCACTAAATTATGATGAATGTTTGTCAGTGCTTTTTTATTTAATTTAGGTATTGCTACTTTTTTAGCAAAAGCTGGAACTGTTGCTAGCGGTACTAGTGCATTAATTCAAGTAATTACTTACACATTTGAATCACTGAGACAATATTTTGCTATTTTTTATTTATTGATTAACTTACCTTTTATTATTATTTTTTGAAAGAAAAATTCTAGAATGTTTATGATTTTAACTCTCTATTGATTGTTATTTCAAATAATTAGTGAATTTTTCTTTTATGGTTTTGATTCATCTAAACCATATGTAATTAGAGATTGGTTACAACATGATTTTAGTATTTACTATACATCATATGATTTAGATGGATCAAAAGTTACTTGAACTGTGTATCCTAATGGAAATTTTGATGCCCCTAATATAATTGGAAAATGACAAAATTGAACATTACAAGAAGATGTTTTTAATGATTCTACTAAAAACCTTGTCAAAGCCGGAGTACATGGGTGAACATATTTTAAAGAATTAAATCCTCATTTAAATATTAATATTGAAACTTGACCAGTTATAATTTATACATTAGGTGGTAGTATATTAGGTGGGCTTGCAGCTGCTATTGCTTGAAAACACTCAGGTTCAACTGCAGGAAGTGATGTATTTATTTACTACATATCAAGAGTAAAAAAAATATCGGTAGGAAAAGTAAGTTTTAGAATAGCTGCTTGTTTTGCAACTTTTAGTATTGTTGTAATTGGTATTTTAGAATACACTGGAAATGTTTTAGACCATCCTTGAAATAGTAGTGTTTATTTAGTAAGATGTCTTTCTACAGTATTTTATATTAGTTTTTATAATTTAATAATTAATTTTATCTACCCTAAATACAAAAAAATCAAAATAGAAATTTATAGCTCTAAAATTGATGTTATATGTGCTCATTTTAAAGCTATAAATTATTGACATGCATATAGTATCGTTAAACAAACTTCAGGATTTACACAACAGGATAACCAACGAATTGAAACCATTGCACTATTTTTAGAACAAAATGAAATATTACGAGAAATCCATAAAGTTGATCCTAATGCTTGAATTAATGTAATTCCAGTTTTAAATGTCAAAGGAAAATTTAATACTCAAAAAGTTGAATAAAAAACAAGCTTAGCTTGTTTAACAATGATTTATCAAGTGTAATTTACACTTGATATTTTTATTGGTCAGATCCTTCAGTGTTTAATGTTTCAATTCTTTGAATGTGTCTTCCACCTTCAAATTCAGTTGATTCTCATTTTTTAAACATTTCAAAAGCATTTTCTAAAGTAATTTGTCTTCCACCAAACGCTAAAACATTAGCATCATTATGAAGTTTAGCAAGTTTAGCATCATCAACACTAGATACTCTTGCAGCTCTTATAAAACTAAAACGATTTAGTGCATAACTTATTCCTAAACCAGTTCCACATATACCAATACCTTTTGCATCTGGATTCTCTTTTAAATAATGCGCTAATTTAAATCCATAATCAGCATAACTTACGCTAGTAGAACCTGAATCTGGGCCTAAATCTACAATTTGATAACCTTCTGAGATTAATTTTTTAGATAATTTATCTTTAAGATCAAAACCAGCATGATCGCTAGCAAATGCTATAATTTGATTTTTTGTATTTGTTTTCATACATAAATTTTACAATATATTTTCATTATGAACGTAATATTGTCTTAGTATCAACATCAATTATTAGCGAAGGTTTTTGTGACATTTTTCCAAAATTATAAAAATTTCGTACTTCAGGAAACAAATTTTTAGCTTCTTGTATGTTTTTAGCAACAGGATAACCACTTTTGTTGCAACTAGTTACATAACAAGGGCCATTTTTATTTAAAAAATCTAATAATTTTTGTTGATTAGGCATTCTAAACCCGATACCATTTATTATTAAAGTTACAGCTCCAGGTCAATATTTTTGTATGTATTCTAAAGCATTCTCATTTAAAGAAGTAATTTCTAGTACTTGATTACTAGATGAAACTAAAATAATGATTTTTTTATCTAAATCTCTTTGTTTTAATTCATATAATAGATTAATATTATTATCTTTTAATCTTACTCCCAAACCCATAACAGTATCCGTAGTACAAATAAAAACATCTTTAAATTTATTATTCATATTTAAAATTATAGTATTTAAAATCAATAATAGTTTAAAATATTATATATGCCAGAATTACCAGAAGTTAGGGTTGTAACTAAAGCATTAAAATCTAAAATTTTAAACAAAACAATTGATAAAGTTGAAGTTTTACAATCTAAGTTAATAAAAGAAGCTACAGTTGATGAATTTAGTAATTTTATTGTTAATGAAACTATTTTAGATATTTTTAACATAGCTAAACATATCATAATTCAATTATCTAATAATAAAATTTTAATTACTCATTTAAGAATGGAAGGTAAATATCGTTTTTTTGAATCACCATCTGAAAAACATAAACACACAAGACTAGTTTATTATTTTAATGATAATTCAGAACTTCATTATTTAGATTCAAGAATGTTTGGAACTATTCATTTAAGAACTAATAATAACTATTTAAACACCAAACCTTTAAATAAAGTAGCTTTCACACCTGATAAAGTTAATGTAAATAAATTGTATTTAAAAACTTCTAAATCTAATGTTGCTATAAAAACATTAATTTTAAATCAAGAATTAGTTTCTGGAATAGGTAATATTTATGCAGATGAAACATTATTTGCTTCAAAAGTTTTTCCTTTAAAAGAAGCGTCAAAAATATCTAAAACAAAACTAAAAGAAATTTTAACAAATGCTTATTTAATTATGGAAAAAAGTTTTGAATTAGGTGGTTCTACGATTGATAGTTATGAATCCTTAAATAAACAAGAAGGTCAGTTTCAAAACTTTTTGCAAGTCCATACTAGAGTAAATAAACCATGTAATATATGTTCTACATTGATAAAGAAAATTAAAGTTAATGGACGCGGAACTTATTATTGTCCAAATTGTCAAAAAGAAAACAAAAAGAGGTAATATGAAAATTATTGATTTACACGGTTATAATATCACAAAAGCCACTGCAGCAGTTTTAAATGCTCTTTTTGAGTTTGATAACAATAGTTATGAAAATAGTTTAGAAATAATTACTGGTAATGGCACTGGAAGTTTAAAATTATTAGTATCTGATATCTTAGATAAAGAAGGTTATTATTGAAAATATAATAACTCTCAACAATCATCAATTTTAGTACTAAAAAATAAATATTAAAATCAGGGTTAGACCCCTGATTTTAACTTTTAATACTTTTATAATAATAAGTACTAATTGCAGTTCTTAGTTGTGTATCTATTATTTGATAAATATATACATTATAATCATTTGATTGGTTTGGTTGATTGTATAACTGAATTGCTACGTCATCAGTGCCAAAATATCATTTTTTAATAAAATTATATGTTGATTGTAATGTTGGTGTGTAATTTATGTAATTAAAATTAATAATTTCTGTGTATTTTATATCACTAAAAGCATCTGAAAATTGATCTTCTCAAGCTTCTTCATCTTCATTATGTAAATTTCATATTTGGTTAATAATTTCCACACTAAGATTGTTATCAATATTATTTTCATTTAAAATATTAAATATTTGTTCTTCAACTGAATTTTTTAAAGGCTGTTTTTGAGATTCATTTATCAATGTTTTTAAAGTGTCTAAGTAAGCTATTTCATAACGTTTTTGAATTTCATCTACTGATTCTTTAACATCTAAACCATTATAAAGAGTATTTTTTAGTTCTAAGATAAAATCTTTTGATTGTTTATCAGTTAGAGATTTTGCTTGTATTCAAACATCTACTAGTAAGTAGTTATTTTTAGGTCTTATGAATCTAATATTCCCATCTGGAGTATTACCAAAATTATCACTTGAATAATATGCATCAATTGCATCCCCATTATATAAAATAGCTGCATCTGCTTTATTAAATTTAGGTTCAATTAATGTGTTGAGTAGTTCTAAACCATCTCCTATTAAAAAATTATGTTTAGTATCACGAATATCATATGAAGTTGTATCTTTTACAAAATTATTAAAACTATCAATAGCTTGTTTGTAATTAGAAAAATCGAATTGTTTTAATTGATTTGTTTGTTTATCAATCGTAGAACCAGGATTTTTAAAATCTTCATAAAATGCACCAATCATTAAATTATCATAATATGCATTATTTCATCCAAAGTTAGTGTAACCATGTTCTTTTAATGTTTTCATTATTCCAAATCATGATTTATCTTTAAAATCTATTCCATTTTCTTTTTCTTCATCAGTTAATTTAATATGTGGTCTAAAAGTATTATCTATATTGTATGCTATAACTTTATCTTGTGAATAATAAGGAATAACATATTCTCAAAAATGATCTGCTTTTTTATCACCATCAACGTCATAACTATTTTTATCAGATAAAAGTTTGTGAGGGTATTTAGTTGTAATTAACTGTAAAATATAGTCATCATAAATTTTTAGATGTTCAATAATTTCTTTACGAAATATATGTTCTAAACCATCTAAAACATTCCCTTCAATATTAAATAGTGATTTAAAATCTATTTTTTTAATTTTATCATCAATAATTAGTTGAGCAGCTTGAAAATCGCTTCCTACTCCTGCAATTGCTTTTTCGTTATTTAGGGCTGTTGTAAACTCATTTATATCATTAAAAACTTTGTAATTGTATTTTGATTTTAATTCATTAATTATAGAAGGTTGTAAATATGATCCATAATTATAAATACTAGGTTTATAGCCGGTTTGTAATTTAATTGTTACAGCAAATGTAACAGAAAGAATTGAAAAAATACTTAAAATAATTGTTATAAAAAAGCCTAATATTTTTTTAATTTTGCTTTTTATCATTTTTTTGTCCTATTTTTATAATTATTTTTTTCAATTTTTCTTGCGATGCTTTTAGAAAATGAGTTTTAGTTATAATGTAAAAAATATTTGCCAAAATAACAATTAAAAGTGAAATTGAACCAAGAGCTAAACTTCATGCTTGAAATTGTCCTTCATAAAGTTGAGTACCTAATGTTTCTGTATTTGATACTATTCTTGTAATGATAAAATCATCAAAACTTAAAACCATACTAATTACAAATACAAAACCGATACTTCCTAACATATAAATAAAATATGTTTTAAATCAAGTTTTAATTTTTGAATAACCTAAATCTTCTGAAGCTTCAAAAATATTTTTTGAAAATTTATCTGATTTAGGTAACATTATCATAATTGCATAAGGTAAGATAATAACGACGTGAGATATTATTACTCTAATAAAACCTTCATTTGTTGCTTTTAGTACACCAAAAAATGAAGTTAAAACTATAGCAAGTGTTAAAGCTGTAACAACATCACTATTAATCATTGGAATATTTGCTGAAGATTGTACGTATTGTCTTGCACGTTTATTTTTTTGTCTTCAAAGACCAAAAACAGTTAATAATGCTAATGCTATGACAATAATTGACGTAAATACAGCAATTAAAAATGAATTTATAAAAGCTGAAAAATGACTTCTTGAAAATAATTCTGTGTATGCAGCAAAAGTAAATTTATTTCAAGTAGTTACACTAAAAATACCTTTATCACTTGGAGAATTAAAAGAATAAATTGCTCCAAAAATTAAAGGAATATAAAAGATTAAGATAATTATTCCGATGTAAGATTTTTTTATAAATGTAGCAAGTTTATTCATTATTAGCTCCCTTATAACGGTATTTATTTAATAAAATAGGTATTAAATAAATAATTCCATAAATAGACATTAGTACTAATAACGTAATTAAAACTAGAGTTGAAGCGTTTGCTAAATCAAATGGATTAGATGCATTAGCAAAATTATTAATTAAGTTTCCGATTAATTGGTTTTGAGATCCATTTGGTAATAACCTATCACTTAATATAATAGATGTAGCAGTAATTAAAAATACTAAACTAAATCCCCCTAATATTGCTTTTAAGGTGTAAGGTATTACTACTTTTAACATAGTTTTAAATTTTCCATAACCTAAATCTTGTGATGCTTCAATAATATTTAAAGGCATATTTTTTAAAACTTGATAAAGAGGCATAATTACAAACGGAATGTATAAATAGACAATTCCTAATATTAAAAACGCTTCATTATTTAGTGAATTTTCATCAAAAATTACTGAAAATAAACCTCTGATTGATAAAGCTTTCGAAATTGTAAAAATTAATAATGGACTTAATATTAAACTTAGACCAATATTTTTTGTTACACTAGATTTTGAAGTGGAAATCATATATGCGTAGGGAAAACCAATTAATACACATAAAAATCCACCAACAAAACCAGTTCAAATACTTCTTCACATAATCACTCATGTAGTTTTTGAAGAAGCAATTTCTCAATTATTAAAAGAACTATTTAAAGGGGTAAAAGCTTTAATAATAACTAATATTAATGGCAAAATTATAAATAAACCACTGAAAATAACATAAGGTAAGATTAATGATAATCTTAAATTCAATGCTAGTTTATTTTTAATTTTTTCTATCATTATAATAATTCATTATCTCATTGTTTTGTGTCTTTTGCCATTATATGTATTGCATCTTCATCTCATGAAAGATAAACTTTTTGTTCTTCACTAAATTTATTTGTTGTTTCCACATAAAGAATTTTATTATTAACTTCAACATCAATGTAGTAATAACTTCCTTTATAAACAGTTTTTTTAACAATTCCTTCTAGTTTATAATTTTTATTTGCTTTAGATGAAATTATAATATCTTCTGGTCTTATTAAAACATCTACATTTTCATTTGCTTGAAATTCGGTGTGAATAGTATCAAATATTTTATTCATGAATTTTACTTTGTTTTTTTCAATAAAAATAGCATCAAAGAAATTACCGTCTCCAATAAAATTTGCTACTCATTTATTTTTTGGATAGTCATATAATTGATGTGGTGTTGTAAATTGTTCAACTTGTCCATCTCTTATTATTGCAATTCTATCACTTAGTTGTAATGCTTCATCACGATCATGAGTTACAAAAATGAATGTTAGATTTAATTTTTTTTGTAAATTTCTTAATAGAATTTGCATTTTTTCACGTATTTTTGCATCTAGAGCACTTAATGGTTCATCTAGTAAAAGAATTTTGGGACTAATTACTAAACTTCTTGCCAATGCAACTCTTTGTTTCATTCCTCCACTAAGGTTTGATATTTGTTTTTTTGCATTACCTTCAAGACCTACAAGTTTAATTATTTCTTCTACTTCTTTATTCATTTCTGCATTTGTAATTTTTCTTGTTAAGTGTTTTTTTTCATAATCTTCAGTTTTAAGATCGACGTAATTTTCTCAATATGAATATTGAAAATCACTATCATCAATTCATTTTTGAATTTTTGTGTGTTTTTTTGGTGATAGTTTTGCATTTTCTAATTCTTTTTCAAATTGAGACATAGTTTTATCAAGATTTTTCATCTTTGATTCAGCTATTTTTTTTCAATCTTTTTGTTTTTTTTGTAAAGTATTAAAATATGATGTATTTACATTTTCTCTAGGTTTTCTTTTTAGTCTTAAACCGTATTTAATATTGTTTTCAACATTTAGATGAGGAAAAAGTGCATAGTCTTGAAAAATAGTTGAAACATCTCTTTTATGCGGTGAAAGATCTTTTATATCTTTTCCATTGTATTTAACTTCTCCCCGTGTAGTTCATTCAAAACCACCGATTATTCTTAAAATGGTAGTTTTTCCACTACCACTAGGACCTAATAATGTAATAAATTCACCTCTGTTAATGCTTAAATTAATATGGTCTAAAACAGTTTTATTTTCGAATTCCTTAACTACATCAACAAGTTCAATAATTGGATATATTTTTTTATTTTTTTCGTGAGTTTTGTTATTTATTTCCATTGTACTTCCTTATTAATATTTTTTATACAAAGTGAAATTAAGTTTTTAGCTTAATTTCTAAATAACGGAGGCAGAATTATATACATACTGAGTATACTCAGTATTTAATCATTTAAGAGTACAAAAAGTTAAACTAAAAACCTTGACAAAAAAAAGTCACATTGTGTTATTTACATTTAATTTAAGTTTTTGTCTCTTTAACATAATATAAAAATTTTAGCACATTTTAATTTTTAAAATGTATAAATTATGAATGAGTTTTTTCAAAATATTTTTTTACAACAATTGATTTAATTTCATTATCTAAAGGAACATAAAATGAGTAATAAATATTGTCATTTGTATTTATGTTATATATATTTTGAGCTTTTTTATCTATTTCTTTATTTTCATTTAAAAAATAGTAATTTTTAAAAAAGTTAAATTCATTTTTTATAGTCGGTGTGTAATTTAAACTATCAAAATTAGTTAACATATTACTAAAACTAAAATCTTTAAATTTATCAAAATTTTGAGTAAAAAAATCAGTATTTATTTCAGAAATTGCTTTTGGTTTATCGTTATTAAACAGTTCATTTTTTGAAATATTTTTATTGTCTAAGGAATCTAAAATACTATTATAATAATCTGAAACTAGCTGTTCATATGAATAATTAAAAGTATCAAAAATAACTTCTTTTAAATACTTTAACATATCATCTGAATCTTTTTCACTAACAGATTTAGAAATGATTCATGCGTCTAGTAAAATCATATTATTTTTAGGTCTAATATAATCTACATTTTCACCATCTTTTAGTATACTAAAATTATCATTTGAATAATAACTGTCTAAAACATCACCATTATACATTAATGCAGCATCTAATTTTTCTTTACTTGGATCAATTAAGTCATTAACAAGTTCAAGTCCATTAGTTGCTAATCTATTGTATTTAGTTTCTAAAATTGAATGTTTAGTAGTAGACAATACAAATTCTTTAAAGTAATTAATGATGTCATCTATATTATTTAAATTGATATTTTCTAATCCATTTTTAGTTAAATAATTGTGTTTATTTTTTTCTTCTGAATCAAAATATTGTCCTAACATTAAATTATCATAATATACATTTGTTCATCCAAATTTACGATATCCTGCCTTATAAAGGGCATCATATATACTTTTTCATGTTAGTGATTTAAAATCTGTTTCTGATTTTAGTGGTGTTACATGAGGCCTTGAATTTTTGTTTATATTATAGGCCACAACTTTATCCTGAATAAAGTAAGGAATTAAAAATTCATAAAAATTATCAATACCTTCTTTAGAATCTACTTCAAAACCTAATATATTGTCTATGTTATTTCTTTTTTCTTTGTCTAGATTTTCATTTTTATAATATAAATAAGGCTTAACTACATTATTAAATTTATCACGCTCTTTGTTGTTATTTGGATTAATTTCAATTATTTTATCAATAATTCAATTTTCATATTTTTGAATATGTTTGTTTGTAACATCAGTAAAAAAGCTTTGAATTTGTTGTTTTTTAGTGTTTCGATCATTTGATAAATCATCGATTAAAATGTTTCAATTTATTTTTTTAATTTGTCCTTTTAACACTAGGTTAGCAATTTGAAAATCACTTCCTACTCCACCTACTGTTTTACCTTGTTCTATATCTTTTGTAAAAACATTTATATCGTTAAACAGTCGATAAGAATATTTTTTATTTATTTTTTCAATAAGTGGTTTTGCCAAATATGATTCATAATTATAAATACTTACTAAATATGGTGTTTTTATTTTAAAAACAACAGCAGTAGCAATGCTTGCTGTTAATAAGGATAAAAATGAAAAAAATATTATTTTTTTTAAAGTCTTAAACTTCATCATTTTCATACTAGTATCCTAATTTTTTAATTTGAGATTCATTATCAATTCAGTTTTTATTAACTTTAACTTGAATTTCTAAAAATATTTTGTGTGCAAATTGATTTTCCATCTTTTTTCTAGATAACATAGATATTTTTTTTATCATTGTTCCACTTGCACCAATAATAATACCTTTTTGAGATTCTTTTTTTGTAAAAATAGTTGCTTTAATGATGTAAGGTTTTTCGTCTTGCTCAATAAATTCATCAATTACAACTGCAATTGAATGAGGAATTTCTTCTCTTAAATTTAAAAAAGCAGTTTCTCTTATTGTTTCTTTTGCAATAAAACGCATTGGTAAGTCTGTTAAATAATTAGGATCATAATAAGCTTCAGTATCTTCTAATTTATCTGCATATTCTGTTTTAATAACATTTAAAATATCTTCATACGTTTTGTCAAAACCAAAACCTACGCCCATTACAGTATCAAATTTGTATTTTAATAACTCTTGTGCTTTTTTGTCAATTTCTTCTTTTGAAACTAGATCGATTTTACTAATAATTGCAAATTTATGAGGGATTTTTTCTAATTTATTAATAATAAATTTATCTCCTCTACCTATTTCTTCATTTGCAGGTTGTAAAAATAATGCTAAATCTACATTATCTAAACTACTATAGCTAGCTTGATTTAATTTTTCATTTAATAAATGTTGAGCTTTATGTATACCTGGTGTATCAATGAATATTAATTGATAATTATCATCAGTATAAATACCTCTAATTTGATCTCTAGTAGTTTGTGGTACATTTGTAATAATTGATAAATCATAATCAATTAATTTATTTAATAATGTACTTTTTCCTGTGTTTGGTCTTCCTATTATTGCTATTGTACAGACTTTCATTTTTCTCCTAACGAGTTATATTTAATTTTTGCATAATTGCATCCACATGTTTATTCATATTTTTTTCATCTTCTGGTGTTAAGTGATCAAAACCAAATAAATGTGCTATTCCATGACAAAATATATAACAAAATTCTCTTCTTACGCTGTGGTTATATTCTTTTGCATGTTCTTTTATTTTTTCATATGAAATTATTATTTGTCCAAGTGGTCTATTATCTAAAAAATCTAGTGATATTTCATCATCAAAAGGAAATGAAAGAATATCTGTAGGATAATTTTTATTTCTATATTCTCAATTATATTTTTGAATTTGTTCATTATTTACTATTAAAATATCAACATCAATATCTTTATGAGAGTTAAATTCACTCTTTGCAAGATCTAATATATTTTGGAAGTCTTTTTTGTATCTAAAAGGATAATTTGTATCATTTGTAAACAAAATTTTATTCATAAATTTTATTATATAAAAATTATGAAATAATTAGCCAAAAAATTTAATAATTTGATTAGTGGTAATTATTTTTAAATAAACATCAGAAAACTTAAAAAAAGAGACATTATTTATGAATTGAATTTTAAATAAAAAATTACCATTATCAGTTTGTGAAAAGTTCAATAATTTCGCTAATATTTCTTGCTTATCAATTTTTAAAGTAAGAATATCATTGATTTTAAATCGTGTAGATAAATTAAAATGTGTCTCAAAAATAAGTTGTTTATTATCAATTATTTTTAATTTTTGATACTGATAATTTAGATTATGAAAAAGTAATACAAATAAAATTAGTGAAATTAAAATAACTAAAGCAATAATTACAATTATAATTTCGTATTTTAAAAATTTAAACTTCATTTAAATTAATAATATTTTCATTAAAAATATATTTTTTTGAATGTGATACTTCAATGGTATAAACATTTTTTAAATGTTTTTGAAGAATCTCTTTTAATTTATCAAATACTTTTTCATCAAGATGTTCAAAAACTTCGTCAAATAAAATTATTGAATAACTATTTGCAAATATATTAAAAATATTTACAATTGCTTGTTGTCCATTACTTAAATTACTTGCATTATTTTCTAGTTGAGTATCTAATTTAATGTTTGCATAATCTAAAATGTTTTGTAAATTATAAGATTTAAAATTAATGTAAAACTGATTTTCTAAACTGATATTTTTTAGTGTAATTTGTTCAAAAACTGTTTTAGCAGCAAATAAAATATTTTTATTTAAGTATAAAACTTTTTCATATATTTCATTATTATTAAAATCTTTTATTTCTACATCATTAATTTTTATTGAACCTTGATAATCAAAATGTTTTGCTATTATTCTCAAAAAAGTTGTTTTACCTGAACCATTTTTTGATTCCAAAACAGAATGTTTGTTGAGATTAAGATGATTTATTTTTAAAATTTTTACACTAGGTACATATCCAAATTCTAAATTTTGAATTTTTATACTATTACATTGAATAAATTGTCTAAAAGGTTGAAAATTATTTTGAGTTTCGATATTTAAAATAAAGTTAATTTTGTTTAGATTTATTTTATAAGTTGTATATTCTGAAATAATTGATGAGATATTTAAAACGGGATTTAATAAGAAGTTATAAAATGTACTAAAAATAATTATTGTACCTAAATTGAGTTGGTCTTTATAAATAATTTTAATACCTACAAACATAATTATAACTGGTGTAATTTGCATAATAAAGTTAATTATTTTATCTTTTGATAATTTATTTTGATAATAAGAATAAGATTTTAATAAATAATTTTTATTAGTTTCAATAAAAGAAGTGTAATTATATGAATTAGTATATATATTTTTATTTTGATATGAATTTAAAACAAAATTTAAGAAATTATTTATATTTTGTTCTGATAATTTAATAAGATTTTCATATTTTGGTTTATTAAAAAAATTAAATAAAAGCGAAATTAGTAATACAATCAATAATGATAAAAAAGTGATAATCGTTAAATAAATATTAAAAGACCATAAGAAAATTATGGAAATTATAAAACCAAAACTTTGACTAAAAATAATTAACAAAAAATGAGATTGATATTGAGCAATCATATTGACTAAGAAAAAGCGATTAAAAATATCTGATTTATCTAATTTATTTAAAGAAATTAAGTTTGCATTTATTAGTTTATCTGCAAGAAGTTTATTAATATTATTTACTAAATTAATTTGAATTTTATTTTCAATCATGGAGAGTGAAAAATTAATAGATATTCTGGAAATAATTACTCAGAAACTTAAAATAAAAATAATGGTGATTCAATTATCATTTTTTAAATATGCAATATTTTCAATAATTTGTTTAGTAAGATAAGAACTAAATATATTTAAAATAAATACTATAACGGATAGTATTATAGAAAATAAAATTAGTTTTAAATTATTAAATACTGATAACATACTATTTTTAGAAAAATTATAAGAAATAGTTCTATTTCCTTTTTCAATACTTAAAATAACATTTAAATATTTAGTTTGTAATTCTTCTTCAGTTATTCAATATTTACCTTTGGAAGGATCTAGAATTTCATATTTTTTATTTACTTTGTTTACAACAATTATGTAATGTAATAAATTATTATTGTTAATTAAAACAATTAATGGTTTGGTAATTTCTAATTTAATAAAACTTAAAAAATCTCCTTCTAATATTTTCATATTTAAATTATTTTTGTATGCTAATTGTTGCATTTCAATTAAATTTAATCCGTTTTGCGAATAATTGGCTTGTAATTTTAAATCATTAATATTTAATCATTTTTTAAAATAATATTTATAAAATGCTTGAATACAAACAATACCACAATCTTTTATATCTTCTTGTCTTTTTATTTTCATCAATATTTAAAGTAAAAAAAAGCTAACACTAAAAAATAATGTTAACTTTTTATATTATTAGTTGTATTGTTTTTCTTGTAATTCAAATAATGCTTCTAGGTTAAATGCAAATGATTCTTGACCTCTTATTTTAAATAAAACGTTAGGATCAACTAAACCATTTCTTTTTTCATAGTTGCTAATTGGTAATGGTATTCAAGTAATAAATCCATCAGGTGTTTTTTCTTTTGTTGTTTTATTTGTTGATGTATCAATTTTACTTGTTTCAATTGCTTCTCCTGTAATTGGGTTTACTTGATATGCTTGATTAGGATTTCCTTTACCTCTAAAAATACTTTGAACTCCGTCAACACGAATGTTGAATGGACTTTTTGTAGTATTATCTGCTTTTGTTGCATCATATTGATTAACACGAGATTCTCTAGTTTTTTGCATTTCAAAGAAATTATTTTCATTATAATGTTTTGATTGATTATTATATACTGTAATATGTACGTGAGGCATTCATCCACCATTTGTATCAGGACTACCTAAAAACGCAATGGTATCTCCTTTTTTAACTGCTTTTGGATGTGCTGGATCAAGATTTTCAGCAATAACAACGTTTCTTTTGTTAACTGTAACATCTTTTGGTGTATAACCTAATTCTTGACTAATTGTTCTTTGACCATCAAGGTGAATAAATCCAATGTACATTCAATCGTCGCCTACATTATCATCTTTAATTTGGAAGTATTTTTCATATTCTGCTGGTGTTAAATTTAAAGCTGATTTTTTAACACGCATCATTAATGAAGTTCCAACACCTTCAGCACTATTTTTTTCTGCTTCGCTATAATTTATATAAAATATTCCTATTACTTCTCCATCATATGGAGCTACAACAGGAGTAAATGCTGCTGTTAAATAATCTTCTCCTAAGTGTAAAGAATCTGGAACATCATTTTTATCAGTATAAATAGCTCTGGTTGTATCATATCCTCCAGATAATAAGTTTGTTGAGAAAATGTTGTAAACAGATTCATTTACTTTAGAAACATCTGCTGTTGTTAATGTATCAATTAAGAAGTTATATGCATTAACATTTCTTTGCACGAATTCTTCATTAAATGGATTTGAATAATTTCCTACTCCAACTTTTTTATCAAAATCATAAGTTTTATCATTGATTTTAGCTTGTAATTTTAATACTCCATTTCTGAAATTTGTTGGTGTATATGAAACAACTCTATAAGTTGCATCTTTAATATTTGAATAAAGCATAAAATCATCAGCTTTTAATTTAGTAAAGTCTACATTATAAATATTACTATCTTTAATTGAGTAAAAAATATTATTACTTAATTTTTGATTTAAAAATATTTGTTGTCATTCTTCATTTAATTCAATTTCTTTATTAATAGTAAATCCAACATTTATTTTACTTTCTTCAGTTACTGTTTTTGTTTTTTTATCTTCTTCAAATAATCCATTAGCTACTCTAATTGATAAAGTAATTTTATTTAATTCAGGATTATGTGTTAAATCAATGTTATTTACAAAAACATTAATTCCTTGTTTGTTTTGATATTTTGTTTTTAAGGTTTCTAAATCAAAACCACTTAATTTAATCACATCATTTAATTGATTTGTTGATAATTCATTAACGTTTCATTTCCTTAATAATTCAACAAATTTATCTTTTTTAGCTTGATCAAAAACTACTGAAACTTTTTCAGGGGTAATTAATGTTTGTAATTCCTTATTTAATTCATCAACTTTCTCATATTTTTTAATATCTGAATCACTTAATTTAATACCTTTTAGTTTAAAATCAACTTTGTATTATGTAAATAATTTTTTATCATTATTTTCAGTTTTTGCTGGAACTATAATTTTCACAGGTAAAATAGCATTATGAATGTTTGCATCATCAACTCTAATGTTATGATAATCAAAAGTTACTTTTACATCATTTACAATTTTTGAATCTATTTTTAATTCATTAGTTAATATATTTTTTAATGCACTTTCATCTAAATTTAAATATTTTGGAATGTAATTGTTTTTTGTTAAATTTTTAAATTCAATTTTAGATGCTTCCGCACCTTCTGTTTT